>JAISJM010000119.1 GCA_031261525.1 Eubacteriales Family XIII. Incertae Sedis bacterium | reverse complement strand
CATTTATGCTATATAATTCTGTATGATTTCCATCGTATCTAGCTTTATTATGAGATTCATTATCATAGGATTCTTTGTTCTTTATGTTGGATAAATCTGCAGAATTTGTTGTCTGTGTGGCGCTCTTATGAATATCTGCATATGCCGTCTTTGCAGCGATTTCAGCCTCTGCCCACGCGCCTGTTACATATTTTTGTGGGCAGCCGCCCGCAACATCGCCTGCAGCATAGAGACCTTTCAGCGTTGTGCGTCTGTGCGTATCTACCCAATAGCCACTCGCAGTATGACCACCGACGATATACGGCTCCGTGCCTTCAATCTCAACATTCTGTATACTTGGACCTCTGCCTGACTCAATCCAGCGAAGTGTCTGACTCGGTGCCATATTTAGATAGGCTTTCTCCAAATCTGATTCCTGTTCTGCGGAAATTCCGACCGTGCGCAAATAGCAAGGACCGCGTCCTTCGGCATTTTCACGCACCGTTCCATGCACGCGTTCCGATGTTGTAATTCCATACTTATCTTCATAAATCTCACCGAGAGAATTGACTTGTTTTGCACCCACACCCTGCGCGAGTGTGCCCGTTGGCGCAATGGTATCCTTGCATCTTAGTGCAATAAAACGCATCTCAAATGTCGTCATTTCTGCGCCCGCCCGCAGCCCCATCGCATAACCTGCGCCTGTATTGAACGGCGAGTACCACATCTTATGCCTTGAGAATCTTGGGTGATTTGGCTTATAAATCCCTGACGCGCCACCCGTCGCGATGAGCGTTGCCTTTGCATAGATGATATACAATTTGTCGTCGTCGATACCCGTTCCATACGCACCGACAACCTGTCCATCGCGCACGATTAAATCTTCGATGTTGATCTTATTGATGATGCAAATGTCATCGATCTCAGCCACCGCATCGGCGAGCAACGGCTTGATATTTTCACCATTAATCTTAATGTTGCGGTTACCTCTTGTTACGTAATTACCCTGAGCATCTTTTAGGATCGTCAATCCCAGCTTTTCCATATGGGAGACTGTATTATTTAGACCGTTCGCCATTGTCATGAGTAAGTCATCGCGCACGATGCCGTCAGCGTCTTTGGTTGCGTAATCTGCATAGAATTCGGGTGTATATCCTGGCGCAATGTAGGCATTGAGCGCATTTACCCCTGCCGCTAGACAGCCAGAACGTTTGATGTGAGCCTTTTCAGCGATGATGATTCGATGGGTGGACAAGGACGTATGTGCAGAAATGGCAAATTTTGCATCATCGCCATGAGCGCACGCATCATAAGTAAGTGCCGCATAACACCCAGCTGCACCACCGCCAATTATGAGAAAATCTGTATATAGTGTTATTTGCTCTAACATTTCATGTGTCTCCCAATATGTATTCAAAGGTGAAATTCGATAACAATGTAGTCAATATTGCGCATCTCTTCTTTACGCGATTTTCCGCGTAAAAAGTGCCATTATTATGCGCAAAATCGCGTAAAGAAGAGATTGAACGGAATAATACTAAATAAAAAATGATTCCGAAATGATGTTGATTGTGTTTCAATGCAAAATCTATATCATATTATTCATATATGTATAATTTAATTATAATATTTCCTTTCATCAACAGCAATGCGTAATTGCGCAAACGTTTTACAAAGTAAAGTATTGGATTTTCAACAATTACATACATTTGCGCAAACGTATTCGCTCCATATTAGTTGCAAAATGCATCGATAATGCTATAATCTTAGTATGATTTATATGTGAGTGGTATCTAAAGTTAAATCAATAGACACAGCGATTATCACACTAATTCAGAATAATACAAATCTGACGGTCAAAATGTAACGATAGTATTCATTTTCACCAAGTCAGTTTGATTATGATACGAACGTTACATTATTGCACAAGATTTTATAGAATCGAGTAGTCATGACATTGAAAGAAATTGCACAGCGCGCGGGCGTGTCCATATCCACAGTATCAAGAATCTTAAATTCTGAAGACGATAATTTTGCACGCAAAGAAGTGCGTGATCGCGTCTGGGCAGTGGTTAGAGAGACGGGCTATGTGCCCAATGCTTCCGCACGTGCACTAAAAATGGGTAAAGATATTGGTGATTCTGGCAATGTTGGTAAAATTGCATGCATCATGGGGCGGACGAAAACAACAAAAGATAATCCATTTTTCGAGCAAGTATCACGTGCTGTCGAGCAACAAGCACTGAGCCGCGGCTACATCATAAGTCACAATTATTCTGTATATGATTTGAGCGATGAAGATATCATCAATCAGATTAATACAACAGATGTTGATGGGGCTGTCATCATCGGCAGACTTACGGCGGACGCGTACAGATTCATCGCAAAAACTTACAAACACATTGTCTATGTTGGCAGAAACACAATTGACGCGGATGTGGATCAAGTAATTTGTGATGGCTATGAAGCAACAAAAGATGCCGTCGAATATCTAATCGGGCGCGGACATACCCGTATTGGATATATCGGTGAAACAACGAGAGAAACTCGGTACAAAGCATACAAAGATGTGCTACGAGCACATGCAATTAAGTTAAATACAGATTATGTGAGCAATACAAAACAAGATGCACCTGGCGGCTACAATGGAGCGAAGAAGATACTGCGAAAACGAGATGGGCAACAACTTCCGACGGCGGCATTTTGCGCGACAGACATCAGTGCAATTGCAGCGATGCAATATATGACAGAGGCTGGCTTTAAAATACCAGCTGATATCGCAATTCTCAGCATGGACGATATTGAAATCTCAAGCTACATGACACCAATGCTTTCCACTGTCAGTATGCCGATTGTTGAGATGGGCGCAACCGCAGTACGCGTACTTATTGACCGAATGAATAAAGTGCATAAGATTCCTAGGAAGATATTGCTACCTTATAAACTGATTCCTAGGGAGACAACTTAGGGAACGATAATCTTATCCTGTTTCCCAACGAACTTTCTGATGCTCACAATCTGCTCTTTTCGCAATTCCCAAAATGTTGCTTGAACAAAGACCCAGGGGTTACAAGTCTTATCAAATACTTTTTTCCATGATTCACGTTTTACTTGCTCTTGCTCAAGAAAAGGCAAACTTTCAAACCACGCTTCATCCGCTTCGTATTCTGAGGGATCATCATTGTACAATCCATTAGTAAAATAGTCATCATTTAGTATAAAATGCCACATCTCCTCATCACTTAATAGCACATCATCATCTGCAATTTCAACCTCAATGACATATTGTTCACCAAGATAATTTCGAAACTCTACTCTGCGAAAATCGGGCTTTACATTCTTACCACCAAGTAAATACCACGCCCATATCGGATAGACTACATCTTTGAGTGGAAGTCCGACGCGTTCCTTCATTTCAGATGCGAGCCAATCATAGGATCTCTTAAAATCATCATATTTCAACCACTCAGCTAATTTTATATCACAATGAAGCACTCCTTTTTCACATAAATCATCATATGCTGCTTTATCTTGAACTGTCCATAAGCGCATTTTGGGATTACCTCCTTACCAATCAATATGATTGATAATTTCATTCAATAATTTACCATCAAAAAATATCTGCCATGACTTCAACAAAATCTTTATAGTCCTTGCAATCACAGTTTCTCCTTTATCGATAATCTAATTATTACATGCATTCCATCTTTCACCATTGATTCGATCCATATGCGGGGCACACCGTAACAACTCTTCAGGATCGTTATAATCCCCAGGATCATCCCCGTCCACACGGGGCACACAAAATGATGTTTTAAATTATTATTTATCATTTAGGTGTATAATATAGGCATCAACACAACTAAATGATTATAACAAAAAAAGAGGAGCCTACCATGAAACAATTTATGCGAAAACACTATGCGATTATTATTGGTCTCCTCTGTGG
>JAISJM010000106.1 GCA_031261525.1 Eubacteriales Family XIII. Incertae Sedis bacterium | reverse complement strand
GAATCGCTTCACGATTCGTATAGATTGATATGCCGTCACTCCGTGACATGGCTGATTATATCAGAACTCCTGCGGAATTATGATATAATATTATCATTATCATTAGCAGATAAATCTATAAATTAGTGATGCACCGAGAAAGAAGATAAACGATGGACTATAAAGAAATAATCAAACAATACGAAGACGCCGCTGTGCGCACCTTGCAAGAACTTGTGCGTATCCCTAGCGTAATGGCGGACGCATTGCCCGACAAACCGTTTGGCGAAGAGGTCAATCGGGCATTTGAATATATGCTTGAGCTCGGCAGACAAGCAGATTTTGACACGGTAAATGTCGACGGGTGGGGCGGTCATATTGAGTGGGCATATGACCCAGATGCCGCTGCAAATGTCACAAATGCAGGCGCAAATGTCAACGATGCTACGACTGCCGACATTGACACGCCCCTCGCAATTCCCGCAGCACCTGCTACGACATCTACTACATCTTCCGTGACCCTTGCTACGACTCCCGACATTCCCACAACTCCCACAACTCCTGCCCCTCAATCCCCGAAAGTCGCGCCCGATGAGATTCTCGGTATCCCCGTTCATGTCGATGTCGTGCCTGTTGGCGACGGCTGGGCTTTTGATCCATTTTCCGCTGAAATCAAAGATGGGCTGATTTATGGTCGCGGTACAACAGACAATAGGGGCGGCGTTGTTGCAATATACTACGCAATGAAAGCGTTGAAAGAATCTGGATATAAGCCTGGTTGCAGTATTCGGCTGATTCTCGGCAACGACGAAGAGACGGGCTGGCATGGCATGGATCGATATCTTGAAGACGTTGGACTTCCAACATTTGGATTCTCGCCGGATACGGATTTCCCCGCAATCAATGGTGAGATGGGGATTATGAATTTCGATATCGCGATGAAACTCGAAGGCGATGTCGCGGCAATCGACGATACGACGTATGAACTCGCCAGTCTGACAGGCGGACAGGCGCCAAACATGGTTCCAGAACGATGCCGTGCCGTTCTAAAATCGACTGCGCTGAAGTCGATACAGGCAAAAGCTGGCAAAAAATCCAAGAAAAAAGGAATCGACGTTGGCCCACTATATAAGAAAGTGCTCGATAAAGTAGGCGCATACAAAGAACGCACGGGCTATGATATCACCGCCAAAATCAAGGGGAAGTCGCTAGAGATTATTACCTTGGGCATCGCGGCACATGGCTCGATTCCAGAACAGGGTCTCAATGCAGTGACAATCATGATGGATTTTCTGCGAGAAGTGCCGCTCGATAGCGATAAAACGATAGCATTTATCGACTTTTACAATGAATATATCGGGTTCGAACTTGGCGGAGAATCTCTTGGATTAGACTTGTCCGATGCACCGTCAGGGCACTTGGTTTTCAATGTTGGAATGATCAAAATCGATAAAGAGGCGATTATCTTGACCGTCAATGTGCGGTATCCCGTTACAAAATCATCGGATGACGTCTATGCAATCCTCAAACCGCTCGTCACATCGAAAGACATGGGCATCGTTGTTGGCATGGACCAGAAACCGATATTCTTCCCCGCTGATGAGCCATTTATTCGGACACTCGTCGACGTATATCGGGAAGTGACGGGCGACACGCAGTCCGAACCACGCGTAATCGGTGGTGGGACCTATGCCCGCGCAATTCCAAGGGCTGTAGCGTATGGACCGCGCTTCCCTGGTCGCGAAGACTTGATGCATAAGCGCGATGAATATTTGCATATCGAAGATTTTATCAAGAGCATTTACATCTTCGCGGGGGCAATTAAAAAGTTGACAGAATAATCGATACAGACCATCTACAACGGGCAAATGCGCGATATGAAGTTGTGATTTTACTACAAAAATCCCTGTATACAACTTGTGACATTTGCGCAAATGCCATCAATTTACAGCCACCAATCGAATACAGCAAAGAAAGAAAATGGAGAAAAATAGAATAAATGGGGAATAATAGTATGACGAGCACAAGCAGTGCAAACACTGCACCGACAATCATCGATGACATGGGGATTGACGCCCTCGAAGTAAAGGAGAATACACTTTATATCGATGGTTGCAGCACCGTAGAACTCGCCAAAGAATACGGCACACCGCTCTATGTCATGAGCCGCAATACAATCGCGGCACACTGCCAAGAGCTGCGAGATACCTGGTTGGGAGTCTACCCAAATACAAAGGCATGTTACGCGAGTAAGGCATTTTTAACGCTCGCAATGTGCAAGATTATCGAAGCGGAAGGTTTGAGCCTCGATGTTGTCTCTGGCGGTGAATTGTACACGGCAATCAAGGCTGAATTTCCTGCGGAACGGCTGGAAATCCACGGAAACAACAAATCTTATGATGAGCTATACATGGCAATTGAGTATGGTGTCGGGCACATTATCGTCGATGCCTATGACGAGCTGGATATCATTGAAGACATCTGCGAGAAGCTTGGCAAGACAACAAAAGTTCTGTTTCGAATCACGCCAGGCGTCAAAGTCGATACCCATGAGAAAATTGTCACAGGTGCCAAAGGCTCAAAGTTTGGATTTCCTGTGGAATCTGATGTGCTTTATCCATTATTTAGACAAGCCATGGGCTCCAAATACATCGAATTTAGAGGCATTCATTTCCACGTAGGTTCACAACTCTTTACGAATCAGAGCCATTTAGATGCGCTAGAAGTTGCCCTCCAGATTCTGTTAAGAGTCAAAGAAGACCTTGGATTTACAATGCCTGAGCTGAATTTAGGCGGCGGCTTTGGAATTAACTATATAAAAGAAGACAATCGCAAATCCTACGCGTATTTTCTAGATCCGATGATGAAGCGAGTCCATGCATTTTGCCAAGAAAATCAAATTGATGAGCCGCAAATTGTAATCGAACCCGGCCGCAGCATCGTCGGCGACGCCGGAATCCAGCTCTACACGGTGGGCGCAATCAAAGAAATCAAAGACCTCAAGACATACGTGTGCATCGACGGCGGTATGTCAGACAATATCCGTCCAGCACTCTACGATGCAAAATATGAAGGCATCATCGCAGACAAAGCATCTGAACCCCGCAGCGACATCGTGACAGTGGCGGGCAAATGTTGCGAATCTGGCGATATCATCATGAAAGACGTTGTCTTACAACGCGCCGAAAGAGGCGATATCCTAGCCGTCCTATCAACAGGCGCCTACGGATATTCGATGGCGAGCAATTACAACAAGTTGACGAAACCTGCGGTGGTGCTTGCCGACAATGGAGATTCAAGACTAATCGTAAAGCGCCAGAGTTACGAGGATCTGATATCACTGGAAGTGCTGTAAAAGGCAGAAGAATATAGAATTTTAACTAAATCGATAGTCATCGAACAGACTGAGACCGTTGCGAGTCCCACAATTGTCGAAAATATCAACAATTTTAAGTGAGATGTCGACTTGGTGACATTAAATAGCCTCAAAATAGCTTAATAACCATAAATTTTGTCACTAAGTCGACATCTTAATCAAAAATCCGCTATTTTTGATTAAGCCGCCGATACACATAAATTCGTAAGCACATATCAACTCACAACAAGAACTTGACCTTCAATAACAATAACAATCAAAATATGTCATTATTCTGCCTATCCAAACAAACTACACAATACACACATCAACACAATACAAGAAAAACCGCCACCCAAAATGGATGGCGGTTTTGTCTTCGTTTGATTCGATTGTCAGCGATTAGCCAGCAACTGGAGCATCAACTGGGCAAGCGCCAGCGCAAGCACCACAGTCTACGCATTTGTCAGCGTCGATTGTGTAAGGTGCGCCTTCTGCGATTGCGTCAACAGGGCACTCAGATACGCAAGCGCCACAAGCGATACATGAATCAGTAATTACATAAGCCATAATAATATCCTCCTTAAGATATCTGTGATAAAATGTCTATAAGAATAATAACAAAGCGTTACGGTTCTGTCAACACAAAATGCGAAAATAAAATATTACAAATGTTGCAATTTCAACGATAATTGAGCATATGTTCATGCGTACACGCTGATACACAGAAAAAAACTAGAAAAAAATTGTGGTATGACATGGTATGATTGCAGTGTAAAATGCGCTATAATCACATATAGTAGGGGTAAAGATGAAAGTATATGCATTAGTCGGAAAAAGTGGAACGGGTAAAAGCTTCCAAGCAATCAATTTATGTAATGACATGGGGATTGATGCCATCATTGATGATGGGCTCCTTATCGTCAATGGTGCAATACGCGCAGGCACGAGCGCCAAAAAACAGCAGACGATGATGGCTGCGATTAAGACTGCACTGTTTACGAAGAATGAGCATCGTGAAGAAGTTCGCGATGCAATTCGCCGAATCAATCCTGATAAATTACTCGTAATCGGGACAAGCGACAATATGATTGACAAAATCAAAGAAAAGCTAGGCGTCACAGAACCCGATGAGCGCATCTATATTGATGATATCACAACAGCGGAAGAACGCGAGATTGCAAGGCATCACCGCCAAAATCTCGGACAGCACATCGTCCCCGCGCCGACCATTCAGGTGAAGAAACATTTTTCTGGATATTTTGTTCACCCAATCAAATCGCTTCGGAATCTGGGACTCGGCAGCATCGGTAGCGGTCTTGTCAAAAGGCAACTTGAGAAAACGGTCGTCAGACCAACTTTCAGCTATCTAGGCGACTATTCCATTAGCGAGAGCGCAATCTCCGACATTATCAGAAGTGTTGCAAGGCGTGAAGCATACGTCAATCAAATCAAGATTCTTGAAATCAACAATGCTCAAGATGGCATCAGCATAAAGATTGGCATTGCAATCAGTTTCGGATATAATATCATTGAGATTTCGAAGTCATTACAGCGGCACATCGCGGAAAGCATCGATCGTATCACGGCGCTATATGTGTTGAATATCGACATAGAAATTGCGGCGCTGACATACTTGCAACCTTAGCGCAAGCGTGTCACCCCCGTCATTGCAAATAGATAAGTGGAGTTACAAATATGGATATCATACCAAGGAGCGAGCGGCTCTTTAAGCATATAATATACGGCATTCGTGATTTTGATTTAGAAGAGACGTTCTTGTGCGGACAGTGTTTCAGGTGGGTGCTAGAAGACGACGGAAGCTATTCCTGCATCTTATCAGGCGGCTTTGCAAATGTCAGACTTGTCGACGAATGGGATGCCGAATTGAGTTTAGAGGAGCTCAACGCAAAATACAACCTCGAGATTGTCGTAGGTGGTAAGGACGCAGGTTCTGATGAAAATGCCGCAAATGTCGCAGCTATCGCAGTGTCTACAGAGGACTCAACACCGATCATTGACATCACTCCAAGAATCGTCAATCCGAAAGCGCTGATTATTTGGTCCAATCTGTTCTCCAGTGCATCTTCACTTGTAGACGATTTCTGGCGTGACTATTTCGACCTAAATCGTGATTATGGCGCAATCAAAGATGATTTGATTGCCGAAAGCGCGTTCATGGAGACTGCAATCAAAAGTGGCTCTGGTATTCGGATTTTGAATCAAGATAAATGGGAGACGTTAATCTCATTCATCATCTCGCAAAACAACAATATCCCCCGTATCAAAAGTTGCATCGAAAACTTGTGCCGCGAATTCGGTGAATACCTTGGCAAGTTCAACGGCCGCGAATTGTATGCATTTCCAGGCTGGGATGTCTTAAGTGAGATAGACGAGGACGATTTGAAGCCAATCAAACTTGGCTATCGGGCAAAATATATCATCGAGACTGCAAAGCGAATCGCCTACGACAACGGGACAACGCTGAGTGCTGGCGACAAGATGAACACGGCGGACATCGAACAATATCTGCGCAGTCTGCCAGGCGTTGGTCCCAAAGTGGCGCATTGCATCATGCTCTTCTCCATGCGTCAGACGCATATTTTCCCCATTGACGTGTGGATGCGCCGCGCGATGAATCAGGCTTTTGATATTGATGAAGACGATGTTCTTGCCATGCACCGATATGCCAAAGAGCATTTTGGTGCAAATGGCGGAATTGCCCAGCAGTACCTATTTTTCCATTTTCGGGAGTTGTAATGATGCTCCTATTCTATTAGCCGAGATTATATGAAAGAACCATTCGCGTTACATTACCAATAGCGCAACTGGTTATAAAATCCCTTATTCAATAGGAACTAGTGTGCAAGCAAGAGTTGAAAATAAATCGACAACTCAAGTTGTTAAAGACTCTGTAACAGGTTATGTTTGGTTTGACTAAGTAAAAAGGTGGAAATGGTGGTATTTTTATCATCATTTCTTATTTCATTTTTTCGATAGTGCATGAGGAAAACTATCATAAATAAGAAAGGGACGAAATATGATAATTGAGGAAGTTAAGAAAATTTTAAGAAGAAAACAATGTTACTTGATTTTAGGGCTATTTCTAATTGGAGTTTTTGTTGATTTCATTATTACGTGTTTGCACTATAAATCAGCTCCATTATCAACCATCCCATCTGCTTATGATTTAATAATAATAAATAATGATTTTGGTACTCCAGCAAGTATGATTTTTTCTACTTTTATTTTTTTCCTTGCTATTTCTATAATTAGTTCTGACATTCTGTTTGATGAAGTTAGAATAGGATTATCTTCTTCTATCATAACGAGAGAAAGTACGAAAAAATACATAGTCTCAAAAATGATGGCAATAGCTATCACAGTTTTTTTTATTACAATTATTCCACTATTTATCAATCAGTTATTGTCAGTCATAGCATTTCCGGTACAAGGTAAAGTCAGTGGCGTGATTACTTACAATGAATTAATGCCTGCAGATCCAGACAGAATACTAAGTTATCTGGAAAATTTTCATCCATATATAAATATAGTAATATTTATATTACTAAGAGGCATTGCTGCCACGGTGACAGCGCTATTTGCATTTTCTTTAACATTTATTGAACACGTTAGCAAATTTTTCATACTATTAGCTCCGATGCTGTATTACATTTGTTATTCAATAATAAAATCATTTATTCAGGATCTTATAAGTGATACACGTGCTCAAGAAATTGTAGATACTGACATCCTCAATGTTAATGGTTATGGCAGTATTTATGCGATGATATTTTTTTTATTGATCCAAATAATTATCGGCGTTATGGTTATAAGAAATGGTTTAAAAAATGAAGTCATTGCACTATAAAACCAATTTGATAATAACATTGCTATTGTGTTTTTTCATACTTACTCTTCTTCTTTTTGAAGAACGTAATGAATCATTTTATATTTATTATATTATTATATACAATCGAGTTTATTTTGTATTTGTTTACTATGTTTTGTTCATTGTTGGTTTAAACAAAATAATATGTGATATAGATAAGGCAGAAATAGTAATTAGATATAACAAACTATTGCAATATTATTATGTTGTTTATCGAAGAAATTTATATTTTTCACTTTATTTTTCTTTACTGTTTGTGCTAGTGAATATTATTGTTATTAACTTTTATTCAATAGATATGCACTATAGTATTTTTGATTTGTCATTACAATTCTTTGTGCAATGGGCTGGGTGGCTATTCATTAGTTTATTTATTACAACGATTTATTTACTGCTCAAAAATCAAATTGCGTCATACATGATATCTTTACTAATTTTGTGTCTATCGACACCAATAAGTTATTTATATATAAATCCAGAATATCGCTTCACCATAAGTTTGCATGAATTAATGTTCAATATCGTTTCTGTAGATTCCGATAAACAAATCCATTATTTACTATATATTTTGAGTCTTCTCTTGGGGCTTTCAGTGGCGCTATACTTTGTTATTAAAAAACGAGATTATTCTAATAAAAATATAGGAAACGAAAAATGATTTATTTGTACAATAGAAAAAAAAGAATCGCAATTATCCTTTCAGGAATAGCTTTAGGCTTTTTTATAAATTATATATTTCCATTGGGCGCGAAAGACTATGACCATCAGTTCCTGCTAACATTTGGTTATATTGGATTCCGAGACTATCCATTATTAATTATAACTTTTACTAAATGGATTATGCCGCAAATATTAATCGTTTATTTTATGGGTAATTATTTTGAAGAAAGCATATTAACCAATTTGAATATGATTTTATCTAGAACGAATAAGGTAAAAAAACTATTAATGTATAGTTCTATCAATATATTCATAATTACTGTTATCTATTGTATTTCCTTATTTGTGGGGAGTGCTATTTATTCATTAATAATATTAGGGGATTTTTCAATTAGCGTTGAAATAATCCAGCAAATGTTCGTGATGATGTTATATCTATACCTTGTTTTATTATTGATTAACAATATATCAATAATAATAAAACCTGCACATGCTGTTTTTGTTGTATTTCTTATTGAGGTGGTTATTTTCATACTCATCAAATTGTCATTTGATGGATTTTTAAATATTGCTTCTTTGCACTGGTTCATTCCATTAAGAGTTTTGTTCTATTATAATGAGAAGTTTTGCATCAATAACGAGCCGACTGGATTTCTTATTATATTGGCAATAGTAATAATATTTTATTTAGGTAGTAGAATTGTAGAAAAACGAGATGTTTTATAAGGAGGTGTTTAAAATAAATACGATACATTTGAATGACGTGAGTAAACGAATAAAAAAAGAATATGTATTGAGGAATATAAATTTAACTTTTAACGAAGGTTGTATTTATGGACTACACGGGATCAACGGATCAGGGAAAACCATGTTGCTTCGAGCAATATCTGGATTGATTAAACCGACGGAAGGGACGGTGTCAATCAATGAAAAAATATTGCATAAAGATATTGATTTTCCGGAAAGTATAGGTGTTTTAATTGAAACGCCTGACTTTTGGCGTAATTATACGGCTATCGAAGTACTAAGCTCGTTAGGCCGTATAAAAAAAATAGTGTCGGAAGATGATATTATTAATGCTCTAAACCGAGTGGGATTAGAGCCAAGAGATAAAAGAACGATTAAGAAATTCTCTTTGGGAATGAAACAACGGTTGGGTATTGCTCAAGCAATAATGGAAAAGCCCAAAATACTATTACTTGATGAACCGACGAATGCTTTAGACAAATCTGGTATATCTCTCATTGAGGAGATAATAAAAGAAGAATCTTCAAGGGGTACAATAATAATTATTGCCAGTCACAATACACATGATTTAAGCAACTGCGATAGCCTAATTGAAATAGAAAATGGGTACATTATTTGAGAGGGAATAACATGCGTATATTTAGATATATCTTCACAGTGCTATTTACAATTATATTGATTACTTCAATCGTATATGGGATGGATAATAAAAATAGTTATATTGATGATACTGATTTTAATAAGTTTTCACAGAATAAAAGTCTAAAGGTGATGCATTTAGACTATCCCTTTGATGAGGATTATGATATATATGGTAGTGGCTTAGAGCCAGAGGGCCTAAAAATGTTAGACGATGCGTCTGATACAATCATAAAAGCAAAACTTGTACAAGGTGAAACAAGAAGTATTTATTATGGTTGTGTATTAAGTAAGCTGGTAGTACTTGACGTATACAAAGGCAATCTTGCAAAGAACCAAGTAATAAATATATTCGAACCTGTGGAATGCACGCAATTTAGTGATGTTATTGTATTATCTGAAGGATATAGTCCAATGATCGAAGGCGAGGAGTATCTCATATATTTAAGAACTTTAGATGGTGCTTTATATTCAGATAGTAAATTCGTATATATTCCATCAACAATCTTATATAGTAAATTCAGAATAAAAAATGAAGATATACCGCTTTATACGGAACAAGATTTAGATGGTTCCTACAAGTCTCTATATTATAATGAAATAAAAGATGCAGATTTATACGCTTATAATGAAGATGAATATCAAAGATATACAAAACTGAAAAAAGAGGTTATTGATAAATATTTGTAATCTAAGCAATGTTATGAAATTGTCAACTAATATTGACAATTTCATTCGATATGTACTTATAAATTCAGTTATATTATTAATTGCTAGTATTGCAATACTATCGATTAACCATAGCATTTTTAGTGCATTTAATATTACGGGGCTATATGTGCTACAGTCTATTATTCTCACTATAATCATACACTTAATTGTGTCTTATTATTTTAGTTCGATTGCAAATAAGATATAGGTGGTCTAATCAAAAAAGAATAAACAAAAGGGGATGGCTCAGGCGCATGAAACACTTTCTTGCGTCAGGAGAACCATCCCATTCTTATTTCATAATAATTCGATCCGTCACTTGTGTACTCAACTATGACTCCGACTCCTGCTCATTGATATAATAAGCAAGCGACCAAAGCGAATCACTCAGATGCACGTCCTCTAAGACGACATCATCGGGCACATCGAGGTAAGTCGGCGCAAAGTTCCAAATACCTTTGATCTTACCTTCTACAAAAACTTCTGCAATGCCCTGTGCGCTTTCTTTCTCTGTGGAGATGACACCAATGTCAATGTTATGTGTCCGCAGATACTTCGGGAGATTGTCGATATGGTCGACTGTGATATCGTTAATCTGTGAGCCGACAATCTTTGGATTGATGTCAAACATCGCTTTGACAACAAATCCTGATTTGTAAAAATAATTGTAATTGGCAATTGCCTGACCTAAGTTACCTAGGCCTACCATCACGAGCGAGTATTCCCTGTCAATTCCTAGAATGGCGGCAATCTCATCATTGAGTTCTTTGACGTTGTAGCCATAGCCTTGTTGACCGAAACCACCAAAGTTATTGAGATCCTGCCTTATCTGGGACGCAGAAAATCCAACAAGCTCACTGAGCTTGTTGGATGAAATTCTATCGAGACCTTTTTTCTGCAAGTCTGACAGATAGCGCCGATATCTTGGAAGGCGCTTAATTACTGCTGGCGATATCTTAGAATCCTGCTTCATTGTCTCCTCTAACTAAGCAATGAGCGTTTCAACGTAAGCAACAATATCGCCTACATTTGCAAACTTCTCAGCTTCTTCATCTGGAATCTCGATGTCGAATTCTGATTCGATACCCATGATGATCTCTACTGCATCCAATGAATCTGCCTCTAGATCCTTCATGAGTGAAGTCTCTGGCTTGATTTCTACGTCGTCAAGCTGAAGCTGGTCAATGATGATTTCTTTTACTTTATCAAATGTCATTTTCTGTCCTCCTAATTAAACCTGTGCAAAAATAATTATTTACCATAGCTCAGCAGATATCATCTCTGAGCAATCAGTCATGCACAACAAAGTAAATTATAGATTGTATGACCAAGATTGTCAATTGATTAACAATCCTTTTACAAAATAATGATAACAAATTTCACTATAATAGCAAGAAGAATCAGTTTTTTATGGATAGTGCTTGACATTTATAGTAAATGTATTAAAATATTATTAGCACTCATATTAAGTGAGTGCTAATAATTTAAAGTTTATTTTAAGTTATCTATTATAAGATAGCGACTGTAAGTTATTAATTGTAAGATATCAATTAATTGAAAGGAGACATGATGGGCATAGCTATTAAACCAATCAACGATTATGTACTTATTAAGAGAGTAGAAGCGGAGGAGAAGACTTCAAGTGGATTGCTTCTCGCAAGTGCAGCACAGGAGAAACCACAGATCGCGGAGGTGCTCGCGGTAGGTCCTGGGACTGATGAAGTAGAGATCGTTGTAAAGCCTGGTGACAAGGTCATCTTTGCACAGTACGGTGGCATGGATGTCAAGTACGAGGGTGAAGAATATAAATTGGTAAAACAGGGTGACATTTACGCGACAATAGGATAAGGTAGAAAACAATGCTACAAGTGATCTCGGCGCATCTTGCAGCATCGTTTTCTTTCATTTGAATTTATATTATTGTAACATTTTAAAACAATATGTCGTTAATAATAAAAGGAAGGAGTCATAAACAAATGGCTAAAGAAATTAACTACGGGGAAGAATCACGCAAGAAATTGCAGGCTGGCGTAGACCACCTTGCAAATACAGTAAAAGTAACACTTGGTCCAAAAGGTAGAAATGTTTTACTCGACAAGACTTATGGACTTCCACTCATCACAAATGATGGTGTGACGATTGCAAAAGAAATCGAGCTGGATGATCCATTTGAAAATATGGGTGCACAGGTTGTAAGAGAAGTTGCGACAAAGACCAACGAAATCGCTGGTGACGGTACAACAACGGCAACCGTACTCGCTCAGATTATCATCTCAGAAGGCGTTAAGAATGTCGCTGCAGGTGCAAACCCAATGGTTCTCAGAAAAGGAATCAGCGGTGCAACCAATATTGCTGTTGAAGCACTTAAGAACCTTGCACACGATGTAGATTCTAAGGAAAAAATCGCTAGTGTCGCTTCCATCTCCGCTGGTGACGATGAAGTTGGCAAGATGATTGCTGATGCAATGGAAGAAGTTGGTAATGACGGCGTCATTACAGTTGAAGAAAATAAATCCATGGATACGACATTGGAAGTCGTAAAAGGAATGCAGTTTGATAAAGGTTATATCAGTGCATATTTCATCAATGATGGCGAGAAGATGCAGGCTGTCTATGAGAATCCATACATTCTTCTTACAGATAAGAAGATTTCAAATATTCAGGATTTGCTCCCATTGCTAGAGCAGGTTGTACAGGCTGGTAGAAAGCTTGTCATCGTTGCAGAGGACGTCGAGGGTGATGCAATCACAACCTTGATTCTCAATAAACTCAAGGGTGTCTTTGACTGTGTTGCTGTAAAGGCACCAGGGTTTGGAGATAGACGTAAGGATATGATGCAGGATCTTGCTGTAATTACAGGCGCAACACTCATTTCCGAAGAGCTCGGCTATGACCTCAAAGAAGCGACACTCGATCTACTCGGAACAGCAGCTGTTGTCAGAGTTGGTAAGGAAAATACAACCATCGTCGATGGTGGCGGTGACCAAGAAGATATCGATGCAAGAATCGCAGAAGTTAGAATCAGAATCGAGAATTCAACTTCTGATTTTGATAAAGAAAAGCACAAAGAGAGACTCGCAAAACTCGCTGGCGGCGTAGCTGTCATCAAGATTGGTGCGTCTTCAGAGACTGAGCTCAAAGAGAAGAAACTTCGCATGGAAGATGCGCTCAACTCTACAAAGGCTTCCGTTGAAGAAGGCAGGGTACCTGGTGGCGGTGTCGCACTTACAGACGTCATTCCAGATGTTGCGGCATATGTTGAGACACTTTCAGGTGACGAGAAGACAGGTGCTGCAATCATTCTCAGAGCACTCGAAGAGCCACTACGTCAGATTGCTGAAAATGCAGGTCTAGAGGGCAGTGTCGTCATTGCAAATGTCAAAGCAAAAGAG
>JAISJM010000177.1 GCA_031261525.1 Eubacteriales Family XIII. Incertae Sedis bacterium | reverse complement strand
CCACCAACACCTCCAGTGCCACCAACACCACCAACGCCTCCGACTCCACCAACGCCTCCAACGCCACCGACTCCACCAGTACCACCAACTCCACCAACTCCACCAACGCCACCGACTCCACCAGTACCACCGACTCCAACTCCTCCAACGCCACCGACTCCACCAACTCCAACGCCACCGACTCCAAGACCTCCGCAGCCACCAGTTGCCCCGACGCCACCGATTGCAGCGCCTACCGCGCCTGAACCAGATCCAAGTACCCCAGCACCCGTTGCAGATACATTCCCGCATACGAATGTAAAGGATACAACAGACAAAATCGATCCTGAAAAAGAGCCTGAAGCTTCCGCGCCGTATGCAGGTGTGTTGAATGATGCTGCAATTCATTCCTACTCAGTGACCGATCAAGCAAGGCTGGCAGATCAGACAGGTAATATCTTTACAGATATTGGTAAGGGCAATGTGCCACTCGGTAATTTCCAAGCTCAAGGTACATGGAGTTTATTGTCCATGTTGCTGTCCGTATTATCGATCGTATCGGTGATTCTATTTGAAATGTATAGATTGATTCAAAAACGTCATGATATAGATGTTAATGTCTATAATGATACCGATTTTGATAACGATATCAACACGAAAGATACAAAGAAAAAACGTACGATTCTTGGCATCATTGCAGCGATATTTGCGTTTGCCACTCCAATTGCATGGCTTATCCTCGATGACACGAGCTTGAAGATGTCTTGGATCAACAATCATACTGCATTTGTGGCTGTACTGTTTGTTCTTTATGTTGTAGCAATTGCGGCATTTGCGATTTCTAATAAAAAAGCAAAGCGAATAGAGCAAGAAGTTGTTGCATAGTCGTTTCCGTTCTGTGATATACTATTTAAAGCGTTTTTAATCATAGAACGCGAAAATAGATACAGATATGGAAAGGGTATGCAAATGATTACAGATCGTTTTAGAAAAGAATTAGCGCAGTTTCGTCCTTATGTACAGGGCAAACCAATCGAGGTTGTAAGACGAGAGCTCGGTTTGGATCGTATAGAAAAGCTTGCAAGCAATGAGAATCAATTTGGTCCATCGCCAAAGGCAGTCGCGGCGATGAAGGCAGAACTTGACGGGGTCAATTTTTATCCAGAGGGACATCCGTATGAGCTCGTCACAAAGCTGTCAAAGCGGCTCGGCGTCGACGAAGATATGCTCATAATCGGCAATGGTGGTGAGGGTATCCTCTGGAACATTGCAATGACAATGCTCAATGAAGGCGATGAAGTCATCATGGCATATCCATCATTTGACATCTATGACATCACTGCAATTTATTTTGGTGCCACATGCCACAAAGTGCCACTCATTGACAATCATTTTGACATCGATGGTATGCTCGCCAAAGTCAACGAAAAGACAAAGATCTTCTGGCTCTGCACACCGAATAATCCAACGGGCAATGTCTGCTCTGTAGCAGAATTAGACCGCATTGTTGCACAGCTTCCAGAAGATGTACTATTGGTCATCGACGAAGCCTATTATGAATTTGCCACAGCAAGAGACGATTACAAACGCGACAATCTAGAATACTTGAAGACACACGACAATATATTAGTATTAAGAACCTTTTCCAAAATCTATGGTCTCGCGGGCACGCGCATCGGCTATGCAGTTGCAAATGCCGCAGTTGCCAGCAAAGCCAATATGATTCGCCAGACATTTGGTATCAATCGACTGGCACAGGTTGCAGCGCTTGCAGCGCTTGATGATGAAGATTATCTGCAATATGTCATCGAAAGCAATTCCGATGCACTGAAGACGATGGAAGATTATTTCGACAGCAGAGGACTGAAATATATCACATCTTATGCCAATTTCATCTGGGTCGACTTGGGTGTGGACTCTAAGAAATTATTTACAGAATTGGAAAAATTAGGTGTGATTATTCGTGCAGGATATCTGTGGGGTTATGACACTTGCGCTCGTATCAGTACGGGTACAAAAGAGCAGATGCGATTCTTATTGGAATGTCTCGATCAAGTGCTATAGACAGCTTTATAAAATACACTTTTATAAAATATAAAAGGAGGCAAGGGAACGTTTCTCATGCTTCCTTTTTATTTGTTGTGCTTTTATGATATAATTTACGCAATACTACGCGATACAATCTAATCAATCACAAAGGAGAAGGCGATGACGGATATTGATAAAACAAATGCAATCGATGCTACGACAGATGCGGTGGTCGTGAGTGAAGTAGATGTGGATTTGACAGGTGGATACGATGCTCCTGCAATCGTGGCAGAAGCAGAGATGATCACTGCCGAGAAAGCCGAAGTTAGATTTACGCCAGAAGAGCAACAGAAAATAGATGCTATCGTCTCGAAGATTGACATCAACGATAGCACACAACTCATCCAGTATGGCGCAGGTCTTCAGCAGAAGATGTCGAGCTTTTCAACCTCGGCGCTTTCTTCCGTACGCACAAAAGACCTCGAAGGAGCTGGTGCATTGATTACGGATTTAGTCGTTGAACTCCGTGGATTTGATGCAACGGAAAACAAAAAAGGATTAGCAAAATTATTTTCCAAAACGGGCAACAATATCACCGCATTAAAATCCAAATATGACACCGTTGAGAAAAATGTCGACAAAATCGTTGGTGTCCTCGATGGACATAAACTCACCTTGCTGAAAGATCTCAAGACTTTGGATCAATTGTATATCAATAATTTACAGTATTTTAGAGATTTAACCGTATTCATCGCTGCTGGAAAGCAGAAGATTGATTCGCTGAATCAAGTGGACTTGGCGCGCGCTCAGAAAAAGGCAAGCGAAAGTGGACTGCCCGAAGATGCGCAGGAAGCACGTAGAATTGCCGATTTGGTTACACGTTTTGAGAAGCGTATCTATGATTTGGAGCTTACAAGAACAGTCTGTATTCAGATGGCACCTCAGATTCGGCTCATTCAAGAAAATGATTCTGTCATGATTGACAAGATTCAAAGCTCGATTATCAACACGATTCCGTTATGGAAGAGTCAGATGGTTCTTGCCCTCGGTATTGCGCACACGCAGTCCGCAATCAAAGCACAACGCGAAGTGACGGATACAACGAACGCGCTTTTGAAGAAAAATGCGGACTTGCTGAAGACGGGTACCATTGAAGCTGCAAAAGAATCCGAGCGCGGCATTATCGATATTGAGACGCTACAGCATACCAATGAATCGCTGATTTCGACGCTCGACGAAGTCTTGATGATTCAGAAAGAAGGTCGCGAACAGCGCGTACTAGCGGAGGGCGAGCTTCAAGTAATTGAGAATACGCTAAAGGACAAATTACTAGAGATTCAGACAAAAGCATAAAATAAAATAGGAAAGAGTCCATATGAAAAAACTGATAAACAAATTAATCGGGTTCAATATTCTGATTGTCATTCTCGCCATTGTGGGTATATTCCTCACCATCAACGAGGTTACGCTCATCATCTATATTGGCGTCCGAGCGACGGCATTTCTCGTCCCATTCGTATGGATTGTCACCATAGGTGTCTTTCTCGGTGGGAATATTTCGCTATATGTGAAAAACAGAAAATATCTGCCACAAAGACCAAAACCAGCACCTAAGCCAATCCAAGAAGATTTTGACTATACGAATCCCAATCACATTCGCTCCGAGCTGAATAGACTATTGACGGAGCGGCCACTTCTGCAAAGCCGCCTTGAGGATTGTCTTTTGCAGATGGACAACATCGATCGCAAACAAGCAAAGCTCGATGAGATTCTAAAGCGCACGAGCGAGGAAAGTTCTCTATCTGAGGTTGTCTCAACCATTGACGAAGCCGAAAAATCACTCTGCAAAAATCTTGCAAAAGTAATCAATAGAGCTATTTTGTGGGATCCAATCGAAGCACGAAAAGCTGAAAATCAGATTGAATATCAGACCTATCGTGACTATATCGACAAGTATATCGCACTCAATAAGAGCATTCTCAAGCAGTCTGATGTCCTATTGTTTGAGACCATTAATTATATCGATGAAAAGGACAATGGCGCGTCAGGTGAAGTCGGTTTGAAAGCAATGACTGACGCAATTCGCTCGTTATCAAAAGCCACATTGGAAGACTTTTAGAACGGAGTAGCACATGAATAAGTATAGTAGAGTCATTGCAAGCAAATCACGTTTTCGTATCACCAATATGGTCACCGCAATTCTCCTCATTGGCATGATGACTTTCTCCCTTGTGGCATGTAGCAGTGGCTACGAAGAGGGCAAGGACTATGGCAATCTATCCAAAAAAGATGCAAATAAAACCCTCGATGCTTATCTATCCAAGATTGATGCCTATGAAATTGATGCACCAATCGATATTTCAGGCAACGAGACACCTGTAGCGGAGCTGCCTGATATTGGCATTTACCCACTGAGCGTTGACGGATCCGGTAGTATCAACATCGAAATCTTTTCATCAACAGAGAAGTCAAGTACAGGCAATGATGGCTGGCTGAATGAAGTTGCAACGGCATTTAATGATTCAGGCGCAACAATCGATGGAAAAAGCGTAAATGTCTCAATCCGCCCCATCGCTTCCGGTCTCGCGCTCGATTACATCACAACTGGCAAATACATACCAGATGCGTTTTCACCCGCAAACGAGCTTTGGGGGCAGATGATAGAGTCAAAAAACATTCCACTTACAAAAGTTGAAAATCGCTTGGCTGGCAATACAGCTGGTATCTTGATGAAACAGTCCGTCTATGATAAGTTTAAGGAAGAATACAGCGATGTCAATCTAACAAATGCCCTAAAAGCTGCGATGGCAGGCGACATCACCTTGGCATATACAAATCCATACGCTTCCTCAACCGGGCTTAATATGCTGACCGCTATGCTCCATGAATTTGACCCAGAAAATCCACTTTCAGAGAAAGCACAGCAGGCTTTGCTCGATTTTCAAGCATTGTCACCACCTGTGGCATTTACCACGGCACAGATGAGAGAATCTGCTAAAAATGGTATGGTCGATGCGATGATTATGGAATATCAGGCTTACATCAACGAACCGACATTGAAGAACTTCGTGTTTACGGAGATGGGTGTGCGGCATGATAGTCCCGTGTATACATTTGAGGATACTTCGGCTGATAAGACAGCTGGTTTGAAGTTGTTCACAGAATATGCGAAGTCGGATTCCATGCAGAAGATGGCAAGTGATTTTGGATTCAATGCAAATGACGCGTATCAAGCACAGAATCCCGGATTAGATGGCGCAGGACTCTACGCTGCACAGGATATCTGGAAAGAGAAGAAAGACGGCGGTAAACCTGTCATCGCGGTATTTGTCGCGGATATCTCAGGTTCGATGGATGGCAGCCGCATCAATGCACTGAAAGAATCGCTGATCAACGGCGCACAATACATCGGTGAAAACAATTATATCGGTCTTGTCAGCTATTCCGATGACGTGTATATCAACCTACCAATCGACAAATTCTCGGGACAACAGCGCGCCAAGTTCAATGGTGCTGTCAAAGAATTCTCTGTTGAAGGCGGCACGGCAACATACGATGGTGTACTCGTTGGACTTGATATGCTGCGAACTGCTGAAGAAAAATATCCTGGTGCACGGACAATGCTGTTCGTTTTATCGGACGGTGAGCAAAACGAAGGCTACAATTTCAAGAAAGTTGCACCCGTCATCGCTGCATTAAATGTCCCAATCCACACCATCGGTTATGAAGCAAATATTGACGAATTGAAGAAATTATCCGCAATCAACGAAGCATCCGCAACAGATGCCAACGAGAAAGATATCGTCTACAACTTGAAGAATATCTTTAACGCACAGATATAATGATTCGAGCAAAGATGCTCACTGATCGTAATCAGTGGGCATTTGTTTTGTTAAGATTGTGAAATAGTAAGATATCTGACTGAAAGTATTCCGTATCTATGATAACATAGAGATAAGTTGGAATGGAAGATATTCAAGAAAGGAATAGGAAGTATGAATATGAGGAAAATGGGCAACAAATGGGTACTATTATTGGCAATGGTTACAATCGTTGCGATGATGATGGTCGGTTGTGCGAGCGGTAAGACCGCAGACAAGAAAGAGGAGCCTGTAGAAAAAGAACCAGCTCCAGCACCCGTCGAATTAACAATCGGTGCAGCAGCAAGTCTCACAGGTGCACTAAATGAAATCATCGAAGAGTACAAAGTCGAAGCTGAAAATGTCACAGTAACCCCTGTATATGAAGGTTCTGGCGTCATCCAGAAACAGATTGAAGAAGGCGCGCCAATGGATTTGTTCATCTCCGCAGCAAAGTCCAATATGGACACGCTCGCTGATGAGGACTTGATTCTCGCGGACACAAGAGAAGATCTTCTGACCAATTCGCTTGTGCTGATTGGGTCTGCAGAAAAGGCAGATAGCCTTACATTGGATACACTCGCAGAGGCAAGCAACATTGCACTCGGTGAAATTGATACGGTACCAGCAGGAAAATACGCAAAACAGAGTCTAGAGAGCTTAGGATTATGGGCTGATATCGAAAGCAAGATTGTCTATCAAAAGGATGTCAAAGCCGTACTTCAAGCTGTTGAGACGGGCAATGCGGACGCTGGTTTTGTCTATAAGTCCGATGCAACAAGCATGACATCTGCCAAAGAAATAGCGGAAGTACCTGCAGATAGCCATGATCCAATTGTCTATCCTGCAGCACTCGTAAAAGCAACAAAAGAAAAGCAAGCAACCGAAGATTTCTTAGCTTATCTGAAAGAAGATGATGCAAAGACAATCTTCGAAAAGTATGGATTCTCGGTAAAGTAACGAAAGTAACGAACGTATTGCAATAAGTGGTCATTATTTTGGAGATAGATTATGCAGGGTGGCAATTTGTTTGAACCCATATTGTTATCATTGAGAATTGCGTCAATAGCAACGATATTTTCGTTGCTATTTGGCGTTTTCTTTGCGTATATCATCAATAAAAGAAATATTCCATTTAAAAATATCTGGGAGACGATTCTCATTTTACCTTTGGTTCTGCCACCATCTGTCATGGGTTATTTGCTGCTGATTTTTGTTGGCAAACGTGGACCACTCGGTATCTTTATGCAGGAAACTTTTGGTGTCACCCTTGTCTTTACCTGGATTGCGGCAGTTATGGCATCATCGATTGTATCGCTTCCGTTGATGTACCAAAATGTAAAATCCGCCATGATTTCTGTAGATCCCGTCTATGAAAGAGCTGCGCGGACACTGGGCTCTGGTGAGGTAAGAGTCTTCTTTACGGTGACGCTTCCACTGAGTTGGCCGGGAATCATAAGCGGGATTGCGTTGACATTTGCACGTGCCATGGGCGAATTTGGTGCGACAATGATGGTTGCAGGTAATATACCTGGACGTACGCAGACGATTCCGACGGCGATTTATTATGCGGTCGAATCTGGCAATACAAAGATGGCAAATACACTCGTGTTGATTATGACAGCATTTAGTTTCGCGCTTATATTAGTCTTGAATCTATGGCTCAAGAAGAAAAATTATAATGGTCGATAATGATCCATACCTGCGATCTTCGCGCATCTTGCAGGCATGGACAATTATCCTTGATTCGTATGGTAGATAATTTTGGAAAACAATACAATATACTTCAAAATTAAAAAGGAGCTTGCACATTTTACACTCGATGTCGAGTGTTCTTTCGAGCGCGGTACACTTGTCATTCAGGGCGAATCTGGGAGTGGGAAGACGACGATTTTGAATTGTCTTTCAGGCTTGATGATGCCTGATTCTGGGCAGGTTGTTGTGGACGGCGTAAGGTACTATGATTCTGATACGAATCATGCGATGAATCTGGCAACGAAAGAGCGGCGCATCAGTTATATGTTTCAAAATTATGCTTTATTTCCAAATATGAATATTGAGCACAACATTTTATATGGATTGAAGAATTTACCAGAATATAAAGAGAAACATCAGCGAAAAGAGTTGCTCGAATATGCAGATGATATCATGCAGAAGTACCGAATCGATCATCTACGTAAGAAGTCCCCCAAACGGATTTCGGGTGGCGAAAAACAACGCGTTGCGCTCGCGAGAGCAATCGTCACAAAGCCGAAACTATTGCTGTTGGATGAACCATTTTCTGCGCTTGATGAAGATACGAAAGAGATGATGTATGACGAGTTTCTGCAATTTAAAAAGGATTTCGACATCAAGACAATCTTGATTACGCATTCATCGGCAGAGGCCAATTTACTCGCAGATACGCGATTCCGATTGGAACGTGGACAGATTCGGGCGAGTGAGGGATGTACTTGCACCTAAACTTGTGTTAGTAATGAATGGTAATGAATGGTAATGAAAGACGTGATATGAAATTGCTTGTAAAATATCTGAAAATCCATGGTAGATGATGCCATGACAAACATTACCCAACTATCGTATAATGAGCTTACGAGAGGTCTAGTAGCAATACAGGCATCAAAGCATCAAAAAACCACGGGGTTGCAGCCCCGTGGTTTTCTTTTGCTTCGGCTTTGCTATCATTTGTTGTTGCGGTTTAGACAAGATTTAGCATAAAGGCTGCTAGCATTTACATTATATCATAATTTTTACAGAAAATAACAAAATATAATTTTATTTACAGTTGACAACCCAATTTATTTCGTGCTATGATTTAAATAATTTCATAAAGAAATGCGAAGATGGAGTTATTCCTTTGGACGGAGGCTTGAGAGAGTCAGCGGGTGGTGCGAGCTGATGCAATGTTCATTGAGAAGTCTCGCTCCGGAGCAGATTCGCTGAACAACAGATGATTTTCAATAATTGTGGACATTTGCGAGTAAGTGGGTACGGTGTGACATCCGTTATCGTTGTCAGAACTTGTTAGAGTTCACTAAGTGGCTGGTAGACGTATCGGCAAGCAGGGTGGTACCGCGGAATTTTTCGCCCCTGGAGCAATTGCTTCAGGGGCGTTTTTATTGTATAAGGAATAAAAATGGTCAATGTGAGGCAAAATTATGTTGAAGGAGGTTGACATGACCACATATAGAAGAGTTAAAATTTTTGACACAACACTTCGTGACGGTGAGCAATCACCAGGCATGAGCATGAATCTAAAAGAGAAGATTGAGATGGCGAAGCAACTGGAAAGGCTTGGCGTCGACATCATCGAAGCTGGTTTTGCGATTGCAAGTCCAGGTGACTTTACATCGGTGAAGACAATCGCCGAGACCGTAAAGAATGTTGAAGTAGCAAGTCTTGCGAGAGCGACAAAAGGGGATATCGACAGGGCTTGGGACGCTGTAAAAGATGCCGTCAATCCAAGAATCCATCTGTTTTTAGCAACTTCGCCACTTCATATGCAGTATAAATTAGAGAAAGAGCCTGATGCGGTTCTCGAGCAAGCAATTGAGATGACGCGTTATGCAAAGTCACTCTGCCCCAATATTCAATTTTCTGCGGAGGATGCGACAAGATCAGAGATGGATTTCCTCGCTAGAGTCGTTGAGGGTACAATAAACGCTGGTGCAACAACCATCAATCTGCCCGATACGGTCGGCTACACACTGCCAGAAGAATATTATGATTTCCTAGTGACGATTCAGGAAAAAGTTCCATCTCTGGCAAATGTTGACATTTCCACGCATTGTCACAATGACCTTGGACTTGGGGTTGCCAATTCTCTGGCAGCAGTCAGGGCGGGTGCATCGCAGGTTGAGTGCACAATCAACGGAATTGGCGAGCGCGCAGGCAATGCCGCACTAGAAGAAATCGCAATGGGCGTCCACACAAGACGCGATTTCTACAAAGCGCAGACGCACATCATTACAACTGAAATCATGCGTACGAGCAACATGCTCACGAGAATTACGGGCGTGAAAGTGCAGCCAAACAAAGCAATTGTCGGTGAAAACGCATTTGCCCACGAAAGTGGAATCCATCAGCATGGCATGTTGAAAAATGCCGAGACTTACGAGATTATGACGCCTGAATCTGTCGGTCTCATTGAGAGCAACCTCGTCCTCGGAAAGCATAGCGGGAAGCACGCATTCAGAGATCGTGTGCAGACACTTGGATTTGACATCACGGAAGAGGAACTCGCTGAAGCATTTGAAAAGTTCAAGATTCTCGCTGATAAGAAGAAGACCGTCTTCGATAAGGATATCGAGGCAATCGTCTCGAAAGAATCTGTTCAGGTGCCAAAGACCTACAAATTGAAGAATTTCGTCATCAACAGCGGCAATCACATCACATCGACGGCTGTCATCAAGATGGATAAGCACGATAAAGAAATCGAGAAGGTCGGTATCGGCGATGGACCAATCGATGCGGCATTTAAAACCATTGACAAAATCGTCGGTCAGAAGCTAGAATTAGATGACTACAGTATCGGATCCGTCACAGAAGGTGAAGACGCGCAAGGCGACGCAAGGGTCGTTCTAAAGACTGAAGATGGCAATTTATATAGCGGTCGTGGTCTCAGTACGGACATCGTCGAAGCAAGTATCATGGCGTATGTCAATGCAATTAATAAACTGTATTATGATGAGCCAAACTAGAAACTGTTTTTAACAAGGAGGAATATTATATGGCAATGACAATGACGCAGAAAATCTTAGCTGCGCACAGTGGAAATGACGAAGTCAAGGCGGGTCAGTTTATCGAAGCGGATCTCGATATCGTGCTTGCCAATGATATCACGGGTCCAGTGGCGATCAAAGAGTTCGTTAAGATGGGCGCAACGGAGGTTTTCGATAAGAAGAAAGTTGTGTTGGTTCCAGACCACTTTACGCCGAACAAGGACATCAAGGCGGCACAACAATGTAAGGAACTCAGAGACTTTGCGCACGATAAGGAAGTCCTCAATTATTTTGAAGTTGGACAGATGGGCATTGAGCACGCATTACTCCCAGAAAAGGGAATCGTAACGGCTGGCGATACGGTCATTGGCGCAGATTCACATACTTGTACCTACGGTGCATTGGGTGCATTTGCAACGGGTATCGGGTCTACAGATATGGCGGCAGGTATGGCGCGTGGCAAGGCTTGGTTTAAGGTGCCTGAGGCAATTCAGTTTGTCTTGAAAAATAAGCCAACAAAATGGGTCAGTGGTAAGGATGTAATCCTCCATATCATTGGGCTCATCGGTGTGGACGGAGCGTTATACAAGTCTATGGAATTTGTCGGAGACGGTATCAAACACCTAAGCATGGATGACCGATTCACAATGGCAAATATGGCAATTGAGGCTGGCGCGAAAAATGGCATTTTCATTGTCGACGACCTAACAAAGAAGTATATCAAAGAACATAAAAATCCAGATTTGGATAAAGAGCCTGTATTCTATGAGCCAGATGAGGATGCGGAGTATGCTGGAACGGTTGTGATTGACTTGTCTGAAGTCAGACCGACAGTGTCATTCCCACATCTTCCAGACAATACAAAGACAATCGATGAAGTTGGTGAAGTCACCATTGACCAAGCTGTTATCGGGTCTTGCACAAATGGTAGACTGGAAGATATGGAGATTGCTGCCAAAATCCTTAAACTGGGAAAAGTCAAAAAGGGCTTACGATGTATCATCTTCCCAGGTACGCAAGATGTGTATCTCGACTGTATCAGGCTTGGCTATGCGGAGACGTTTGTCAAGGCTGGCGCGGTGCTTTCAACGCCAACTTGCGGACCATGCCTCGGCGGACACATGGGGATTCTTGCAGAGCATGAACGTGCAGTATCGACAACCAATCGTAATTTCGTAGGTCGTATGGGGCATATCACGAGTGAGATTTATCTCGCAAGTCCAGCTGTCGCTGCGGCATCTGCATTGCTTGGCAAACTTGCCAATCCAGAGACAATCAAGGAAGAATTGGCAAAATTATAGATTGATAATAGAATAAATTCGGGCAATCTGCATATCCATAAATTTAGTGATATGTAAGATGTCCCAGAATTGTGGATGTACTCAAAATAGGAGGGCTACCCAATGGGTAAAGTATACAAATACGGCGACAACGTCGACACCGATGTAATCATTCCTGCACGTCATCTGACAACAGGTGATCCAAAGGAGCTTGCAAAGCATGCGATGGAAGATATCGATAAAGACTTTGCAACAACAGTTGAAGAAGGAGACGTCATTGTTGCTGGCAAGAATTTTGGCACAGGCTCGTCTCGTGAACACGCGCCACTCGCATTGAAAGGTGCTGGTGTTGCGGCGGTTATCGCACCGACATTTGCGCGCATTTTCTATCGTAATTCATTCAATGTTGGTTTTCCAATTTTGGAAAGCGAAGAAGCTGCCGAGGCAATTTCCGCTGGTGACAATGTTGAAGTTGATTTCAGAACGGGCTTGATTACAAATAAGACAAAGAATGAGACCTATCAGGCAGAGCCATTCCCCGAATTTATGAGTGGGCTGATTGATAAGGGTGGGCTGGTATCCTACGTCAAGGAAAAACTATAAAGCTTGAGATTTTCGCCCAGCTTGCGTCCGATTGCTAGTGTTGTCTCCCTTACGTAGTAGTTCATACGCTTCGGGAGCCAAAACTATCAAGCGAGTACAATCTGAACGAAACGTTCAAACTTTACTTGCTTACTTTTACATACTGTTGATTTGAGATTGAATTATTACTACGATTAAGTTGGAGATTATAGATGAATTACAATATTACGCTCATCCCTGGAGATGGCATTGGTCCTGAAGTTGTTGCAGGTGCAGTCAAAGTTTTGGATAAAGTAGCAGCAAAATTCGGACATGAATTTAGTTTGACGGAGAAGTTGGCTGGTGGCATTGCGATTGATGCAACAGGTGTGCCGCTTCCGCAGGATACCATTGATGCAGCAAAAGCTGCTGATGCAGTTCTTCTCGGTGCGGTTGGCGGTCCAAAATGGGACGATCAACCTGGTAGCAACAGACCTGAGATGGCGATACTTGGACTTCGAAAAGAATTAGGACTATATGCGAATCTGCGTCCCGCGATTCTTTTTGATGAACTGAAAGACGCCTGTCCGCTGAAACCAGAAATTATTGTTGGTGGTTTGGATATTCTTGTTGTGCGGGAACTGACTGGCGGCATTTATTTTGGTGAGAAAGGCACGAAGACGGTCGATGGCGAAGAGGTTGCCTATGATGTCGAGCAGTATTCTGTAAGTGAAATCGAACGTATTGCAAGAGTTGCTTTCGAGATGGCGCAGAAGCGTTCAAAGAAAGTGACAAGTGTCGATAAAGCCAATGTCCTCGAAAGTTCGAGGCTCTGGCGACGCACAGTAGAACGCATTGCAAAGGATTATCCAGATGTAACGCTTGATCATCTCTACATTGACAATGCTGCAATGCAATTGGTGAGAGCACCAAAACAATTTGATGTAATCCTGACTTCCAATATCTTCGGCGACATCTTATCCGACGAAGCTTCGCAGATTACAGGTTCCATTGGTATGCTCCCATCTTCCTCGCTTTCTGATGGTGGCTTCGGGCTATATGAGCCAATCCATGGTTCCGCTCCTGATATTGCAGGTACAGACAAAGCTAACCCAATTGCAACAATCATGAGCCTCTCGATGCTTTTAAGATACTCATTGTCACTTGCAGCTGAAGCGGATGCGATCGATCAGGCTGTTGAGACATTCTTAAAAGATGGCTACCGAACAGTCGACATCGCAGAAGATGGTAAAAAAGTTGTCGGCACAAAAGAAGCTGGTGATATCATCGCAAATTATTTGTAGCACCTTCATAACTTGTACGTTTGTTTTTATAGTTCGTCTTTGCATTTTTAGCAGAGGTGTTCAAAAATGGAAATCAAAAGTAATCGCAAAAGAAAAAAGAAAAGACTGCTCGCATGTATCATTGCAATGATGATGGTGATATGGATGATATCTCCAGTTTTGGCTACTGTTCAAAATATGGGAAAAGTTGCAAATGTTTTACCTACAATCGAATCACAAGCCACAACACAAGCCACAACAAAAACGGCAAGTCAAACAGCGAGTACAGCCACAACACAAGCCACAACGAAAACGGCAAGCCAAACAGCGAGTACAGCCACAACAATATCGCACAAGAAGTCTGTACCCGCGGGTTATATTGGCATTTCCACACCACAGCAGCTGCAAAATATCAACAATAATCTTCGCGGACAATACATATTGATGAACAATATTGATTTGTCATCGGTGAAACGTTGGGAGCCAATCGGCGGCTTCGCGAGCGGAGAGAAAATTGTATCAGCCAATACCTTTTCAGGAATATTCGATGGCAATGGATATGTTATCAGTAATCTTAATATTGACATCGCCTCGAGCCAAGAATTGGCTGTAGGATTATTTGGATATGTTGGCGGGACGATTAAAAATGTCGAAGTGCGTGGTACAATCAATGCGGCATCGCCCAAGACAATATATGCAGGCGGCATTGCGGGCTACAGCTTTCATGCCGATATTGAAAATTGTAGCCACACTGGCGACATCACTTCAACATCAGATGTGGGGACCTATATTGGCGGAATCATAGGCGCAGCAAATGATGCAGGCGCAATCAAAGATTGCCGTAATACAGGTAATTTATCTGCGATATCGAGCGGCGTATCCTATAGTGATGATATTCTTGGGATGATAAAGAACCCACCAAAGGAAGTGATTGTGCCCCAATATATAGCGACATTCAAAGCAAATGGTGGCAAGGATGTGAAGCCTGTAACGATCGTGAAAGATTACAATACCGCGCTCGGCAATCTTCCAGCCGCCACAAGAACAGGCTATAAACTCAGTGGGTGGTATACTGAAAAGTCAGGTGGCACAAAGATATCTACGAAGACGTCGTTGCCCGCAAAGAACATCACATATTATGCACACTGGACAATCAATCAATACACAGCGACATTCAAAGCAAATGGTGGCAAGATTGTGAAACCTGTAAAGATCGTGAAAGATTACAATACCGCACTCGGCAAGCTTCCAGCCACTACAAGAACAGGCTATAAGCTCACAGGGTGGTATACTGCAAAATCAGGCGGTACAAAGATATCAACGAGGACGAAACTGCCCGCAAAGAATATGACTTATTACGCACACTGGAAGAAAGTAACATGAAACGCATCATATCATAAATACTGAACAACAAAAATGCGCAGAACGAACAGGTTCCGCGCATTTTTATAAATTCATGAGCATTTGACATTTGCAAACGATGCTTTTCCTATTTCATACCTTACTCACTCCATTACGAATCCTCTAAATGGCATGACCGTGTCCCCCTCTAAAAATGGATACCGATTGTAGTTGTATTGTGACGCAGCAGCCGCTGTCTCACTCAATACAGCGCTGCCGATTTGTTTGAAATCATGCGCCATATCATAAGTCATAATGACATTTGGCGAAATCACATAGAATACATCTCCGATGAAGAGTCCTCGAAGTCCATCACTGTAGATATCATTGTATTCATCTCCATCTGCATCGGCATATTTTGGTAAATCAATATCATCGACTTTTTTGAATCCAGTCTTGTCATCATACGTATAGATTACATACTGCCCATTCATTGGAAATGCGATGAGTTTCTTTGTTTCGTCCACGAGAATTGCTTTATGGTTGCTTTCTGCTTCCGAATACGCATCGTAAAACTCGTCTTTCGAATCCGTTTCGGACTTAATGACGAGGGTGTGTTTCTCTCGTACATCTGCGGGATTGGAATTGTCAAACATACTGAGTTTCAAGCCTTTGACTTCTCCTGATTCTGGATCTGCATCACGTCCGAGTCCAAAGAGTCGTCCCTCGCTGTAAGGGTGCAGATACTCAGAAAATCCAGGAATTTTCAATACACCAAGAATTTTTGGCGCGGCAGGATTGGTAATGTCGACGCTGAATAACGGGTCCGTATTACGGAATGTAACAAAATATGCTATATTTTCAATAAATCGACAAGAATAGATTTCTTCGCCTGGCGCGATATTACTGATGGAGCCGATGAGTTTCAAATCATCATCAAGTGTATATAGCGCATTGTAGTGATCCTCGGAATAACCATAGTCAATGAACTCATCGATCTCTGAGCTTTCCATCGTATTCATCGGCGCTGTTTGCGGTGGCGTCTTGCCAAGTTCAGATCCTTTTAATTCATTTGGATTTGAGGATGTATTTGTCGCTTCATTGTAAGTGTATACGTTTGCGACAACCCGAAAGACTCCTTCATATTCATCCATTGAGAACTGATTTAATATGTTGCCAGGGATTATCGTGGATGCCTTGATTTCGACCATTCCATCTTGTATTGACAGTCGCGTCAACAAGGAACGATCCGTGGTGGAACGTATGCTAAAATTACCAGAGTTGGAAGTTTGGATATCTGCTTCCGCCCAAGTTGTAAAATAAATACTGTCCTTGGTTGCATAGACATTGTCTGTATAATCCAATATGGATTTCGTGGATACAAGACTGCCGCCATCGACGGTATCTATGCCGCCGACAACGGTATACGACGTCGCATCGTTGTCCGATGGAATCACAATATTGCTGACTGTCGGTACAATTTGTGTACCATTGTCCGTGAATAGCGGCACGTAAGTCTCAGGCTTATCTTTTTCTATCACAGCATAATCAAAATCACAGAAATTCGTAATCAGATAGAGTATATCGCCAACCATGCGGCTGTTCAAATATTCGCCGCTTTGGCTAAGTGTTCCCGATTTTTGAGGGTTTTCAGGGTCTGTGATATCGAATAGATCAACGATACTGTCCGTCCGAATTGCCGTACCAGGGTAGATAATCTTATCATCTCGGACTTCAGGGATGCAAATGTCACCATTTTCGAGCTTGGCCTCTTTCAGTTCTTCAATGGCAGCGAGTGGGATATTACTTTCCTGTCTAATTGCGATGATTCTATCTTTTGTGATATACATTTCAAAATAGGTGCCGCCACTAGCCCCCACTTCTGCATCCTGCGGGATTTTGGAGAGAATCTGTGGATTGCCGTCATTTGCCAGTAATACATAGAGGTATTCGCTGTTGATGGCGTAGATGTATTTGCCATCGGTCTTGACAATATCGGCTTCCATGACATCCTTGACCTGATTGTTGGTCTCGGAATAAGCAGGATTTTCAGAACTTCCTGCCGTGTCTGCATCGCGTGCTGGTTCTGCTGAATCAGCTGCAATTTCTTGTGACATGCCTGACGGTGCTAGCTTTGACGAGGTATCAGGTACTGAATCAGATATCGGCGGGACTGCCATCATCATCGACTCCTCCCCAACAGCAACAATACCATCTGAACTGGATTCTGCGCGCATGCCATCATTATCTTTGAGTGCAGATATGATATCATTTAGTTCGTTGGAACCACTAGCCATACCCTTGAAATGCTCGTATACAGTCTCATAATCTGTGGCAATTTCATCGCTGACGGGCAATGACTGCAAAGCCTGTGTGGGCGTACCTGTCGTCTCGTATTGCTTGAGGCGACTGAGAAAATCTGTTCCCGTGAAGACGGTAATCATCAGGATGAGGACACATGCAACGGCGACGATTCGGTATGCCATACGGAAATTTGGCTTTGAACGCAACAGATGAAAGACGGTGTCTTCTTTCATCTGTTTCATCTCAGGAGAGAACTTTACATCAGGCTTCTTGAAACCGTCAAACAAATCCAGTTCCTCTGCACGAGTCTCAATCACGACTTTCAGTGCATCTTTAAAAGCTTCTTCATTATCGTCAATATCATCAATATCATCATAAGGTTTCATAATCAATCTCCTTCGCATTCACACGCAGTTTTGCCATTGCTCTTCTATAGAGGGATTTCACTGTGTTGTAGTTTTCATGTCTCGTCTCAGCGATATCCTTCAGACTCATATCATAATAATAGTAGAGGATGACAATGCGCTGCTGCGAGATATCCAATTGATTCAGCAGCTGGATGAGTAAATCAGCATCGGCAAGTGCTTGCGGAAAATCTGAACTACGCATATCTTCTGGTTCTTCAAAGATGGAATCCTCGTCATCGGTTCCCCGTTCAATGGGAAGATTAATCGTCCGTTTTGAAAAATAGTGCTTGATTTCAGTACGCGCAATGGCATATAGCCAAGCACGTGCTTTGTCACGATTTTCTAGACTATCCAAATATCGAAATGCATTTCGCCACACGCACTGAAATATATCATCAGCGGCAGTGCTTTCTGATTCCATCATCGCATAGATAAATTTTGCAATTTCGTTTTTATGCGTCCTATACAGTTTTTCAAAAAAGATTGTGTTGTCGTTTTCCATGTTCGCAGTATACCATATTCTCTACTTCTTTTATATTCCGTTATACATAGGAGAGTGCCTTTTTTGAAAAAAAGGTGCAACCATAAAGACAAAGTTGTCACACGTGACAAATTTAATATTGTGATTTTTCACAGATGGAAGTACTATTAAAATATGGAGAACGAAACGAATTTTGGAAGGATGGGAACGGAGATGAAATCGGTAAAGCGCATATCTCTATATACCTTGCATACATTTGCAATCGCTATTGTTATGGTTGCTTTCTTATGTGTATTTACGCCTCCAGTTTATGTTGACGCACAAGCACAGACATCTGCGGCGATTTCTCAAGAAGAACAAGATGCAAATGCAGGCGATGAAGATGCTACAGAAGAGACAGATTCTGCAGATGCGACAGATGCGACAGATGCGGGCGTGACACCAATGGACGATAATATCGTTACAATTGGCGCTGCAGAGATTCCCCTTACCGTGCAAGATGTAAATATTGCAGATTCCGGTGGATGGTCAATTATCAATTTAGCTTTGACTGGACTTAGTTTATTGTTGGCGGTTCTCATGATTGTATATATTCTTTTCCTGCGAGAGAAAAAAGCGACTTCCGTATTGATTCCTTCCTCCCGAATTAACTTGATTGCATTTGCTCTTACATTGATCCTTGCAATATGTAATGTCATACTGTTTTTGACGACGCAGGAAATTGGGAAAACGATGCTGATTTCTGATGGATGGACTTCACTTTGTGAAGTGATTGTGATTGTAGAAGTGGTGGTCATGTCGCTCTCCTATCGCCGAATGGAAATCAATAAGACCAAAGGCGACCGAAATTGACCTATTCATAAATATAAAATAAGCGCAGGTTTGAGATACTCAAATGAATGAGTCTCTTACCTACACTTCTATAGTACCCAAAATGCTAGAAGTTGATAAGCCTCTAGCATTTTGCATTTTCAAATACACGTTTTTATGCTGCTCGTCTTTCAAAATCTTTGACTGAACCACCTTGTTCTATATGCTCAAGCATTTGCTGCTTTAAATTCTTATATAGGTCGAAAAGTTCGCAAGCACGTTTTTCATCGCCATACACTTTCCACATACCGCATAACTTGCATTGATCCCCTTTGTATTTTATAAATCCAAGGACATCCTCGTATGGATAACCGAGGAAGAAGCCAACTTCATGTGGGAATGTGTCGAGTTCAAAGAATCGCTTGCGCAGATGGTTGATGAGCATACCGATGTAACCATTGTCGCAGGTATCTGAAATTGCAGATGTCTCATTGTGGGCGGCGTCATTATCAACACTAAAATAGGCACAGTCTTTGCAGTCAGACAAATTTTCACGATCTGGATAGCCCAGTTTCAGTAGCTCTTTGTGGACTTTTTCATCAAGTAAGACGTCTTTCAGCATCTCAATATTGAAAGCATAGATGACAGAATTTTGTCCACCTCTATTTATTTCAACGAAACGCATTTTATATTTTAGGATGCTTGATAGGGAGAGCAAATCCCACCAATCTGGTTTGTTAAACATTGCCGCAGGCTTCATCATCATGACAACGGGCGCGCAATGTCGTGCGAGTATGACTTCTAAATGTCGGTTCATGAGATGATCCTCCTTCTATTTTTCACAATTGATTTATAACATACTATACATATATATTAACTATGTTATAAATAATTTTAACATATATCATTGAATGTGGCAAGTTTTTTTCTATCATTTTTTTGGTTAGCTTTGACTAACTATATCTATTATATACCCCAAAATTCTTCATGTAAACACTAAAGTTAGCATTTGCTAACAAAAAATGATCAAGTTAAAGAATAACATGCTATTTTGTGGAATTTGATAAAGGAGGTTGACATCTGTAATTCCACGGTATATTATGATGTGGAACATGTTACATTTTGTTTCAAGACAGACGAATCCGAATCTGCAATTCTCCGCGTTTATATTTTTGTCATTGAGAGTGATTTGATTACGGATTCATATCGATATGATCTTGCCGAACTTCACATCAAACACATACATACTTCATAATGAAAATAAGCATAATTTAGGATTATCACGATGGATAACATAGTATAATGAACAGTAACAGTAACAGTAACAGTAACAGTAACAGTAACAGTAACAGTAACAGTAGCAGTAACAGTAACAGTAACAGTAACAGTAACAGTAAACGAAGTAGTTAGTTTGGGAAAAATGATTTTAAAGATATCAACAAAAAATAAGGTTCTGGAAATTCTGGAAAGTAATCTAAGACAACCCGTTTCTGGCGAGCAGATTGCAGGGCAGCTTGGCATTTCACGCGCAGCGGTCAACAAAGCCATCGCGGAACTGCGCAAAGATGGTATCGAAATCACAGCCAAGACGAGAAGCGGTTATGTGCTTGAGCAGTCACCAGACAATATCTATGCACAGGATATTGCGGCAGCGCTGGGATTGCCCGCTTGCAATGTCATCGTATTGAATACCATCGATTCTACAAATAACGAAGCAAAGCGGATGTTGAATCAATCAACTGCGATGAATTTTCCGGCAATAATTATTGCCAATGAGCAGACGGCGGGTCGCGGTCGTCATAATCGGACATTTGTATCCCCAAAAGCGTCAAGCGTATATCTTAGTACGATTATAAAACCTGATTTGCCAATGGATAAGATGCTTCTTGTCACAATTGCTGCAGCGGTTGCAATCGTGAATGCGATAGAGGAGCAAATGTCATCAGACCCAGATTTCTATGCAGAAATGGTTCATCCAAAGATAAAATGGGTCAACGATATTTATGTCGGCAGCCGAAAGGTCTGCGGTATTCTGACAGAGGCAATCACCGATGTGGAGACGATGTCGATCGATAAAGTCGTGGTAGGCATCGGCATCAATATCGGGATTGACATCGCGTCATGGCCTGAGGAATTACGTGATATCGTTGGATCTATAGACTTGCCTCAGGGCGAGCGGTCGGTTTTCGTGGGCAGAGTTTTGCGACATTTGCTCGCCTGCATTGATATGATTGCGCAAGATGAGAAAAAACTTATGGATGCATATCGTGCGTACTCGTGCGTGATTGGCGAACCTGTGCGTTTTGTCAAGCAAGGCATGAATTATGAGGGGCTTGCGGAGACGATCGAATATGACGGCAGTCTTCGTGTGCGGATTATGAGTATTGATGGTGTGCAACATGACGATTACCTTGTGGAGCACCTGTCCTATGGCGAAATTAGTATTCAAATATAAAGTGTTCGGATTACCGATGAGCATTGGAAAGATGACATTCCCGTTGTCTTCATAGATTTCGAAGACAGCCGTTCGGATTATCTTCAAGAATATTAAAAGATGACATTCCCGCTGCCTTTATAGATTTCGAAGACAGCCGTTCGGATTGCAGGCAAGAATATTGAAAAAATGACCTGTTTTTTAGGACTGCCGGTGCACTGACAGACGAGTGCTCGGATTATCAGCAAGTGCATTGGAAAATGATAGAGGTAAGAGTGATGACGTAGCGCATGCTGGCGTCGCAATCAGCACCGTGTCGCATGCTCAATGACAGCGGTAGTCATTAAATATTGAAAGAAAGAGGAACGAAAATGGCAACGATAAGAGATGTCGCAAAACATGCTGGCGTCGCAATCAGCACCGTGTCACGCGTGCTCAATGACAGCGGTTATGTCTCCGAGGAGACGCGCGAGAAGATTGAATACGCGATGAAAGAGTTGAATTATGTGCCCAATGAATTGGCGCGCAATATGTTTCGCAAGAAATCTGGCATCATTGCGATGATTATCTCGGATATCAAGCATACATATTTTGCAGCGCTTGCGAGCTATATGGAGAAGGAACTTCAAGCGCGTGGATATAAACTCATGCTGTGTTCTACGGATGATAAACTGGAGATTGAGAAAGAATATTTTAATTTCTTCCGTACAAATATCATCGATGGCGTGATTTCGGCAGTATGTGGGCTCGACGAACAAGTCTATATTGAGTTTGTCGAAAAAGGAAAGCCAATCATCATGCTCGATCATGCGCTTGAAGGTATTCCCGTGGTAATTTCGGACAATATCCAATTTGGCGAGATTGCAGCGGAAGTATTTATTAAAAACAACTGCAAAAATGTACTCCAGATTACGGCAGAGAACCACGAGGTTCTTGCTTTAACCGAGATGCGGTTCGATGTACTTCGGGAGATTCTCGAAGATGAGGGCATCAAGACGACCCTACGTCGTGTAGATTGGAATAATTTTGGCTACGATGAATACTACCAGCTTGCGACTGAATTGTTACAAGCGGATGGACATCCAGATGGAATCATGACTGCGGAAGTTGGTGCAACCGCATTTTTGAATGCTGCGATTAAATTGGGTGTAAAAGTCCCTGAAGAATTTGCCATTGTGGCAATGGACGGAACCTTTGCATCCAAGATGAGCATCATCAGTATGACAACGATTGTACAGGATATGTCGGAGATTGCGAGACGCAGTGTCGAGGCGATTATGCAGATGCTCGATGGTAGAAAACCCGAGACCCTTGCGACTTATATCCCCGTGACTCTGCGCGAGGGCGAGACCGCATAGATCAAAATAAAAGGTGTGCAGAATGCTGCGCATTCTGGTTGATATGATAGGTCAAGTGATGTCACAAATTCATACCACTCATATCGCATCTATCGCCTCAAGAAATAGCACATTATCGATTGCGATGTCGACTTCGTGACAGAATTCATAGCGATTAAACCATTTTAAGCCTATTTACTGTCACCAGCTGAGTCAGTAATTAAATTACCAAGCGCGAAAAAGTCGACATTTTCACAGATAAGCCCCCTTATTTATGTGAAAACTGCGACTTTTTCGCGCTTGTATGTCAAAATGCCCCCATGCTAGACATTATCAGGAAACGGCATCAGTTCTAGACTCAAAAATGCGCCAAAAGTGATACCAACCTTACATCTCACGCCAGTTAAGGCACCTTTTCGGATGCATAGCCAGCCGAGTATGCAATCTTCGCAACCTTACATCTCACTCAGTTAAGCTGCTTTTTTGTACAAACTTGTGTGCATGAGGCACCTAGCATGCCATGCGATCACATATATTACGCAAAACTCGTATTTTCGTCCCATAAAAGACGGTATTTTGGGTCCGAATTGCGACTTTTGCGTAAACCATACCCCTTTGTCGCTTGAAAACGCGAAGTATTTGTATTATTGTTCTACAACCTTACAACTCACGCCAGTTAAGGCGCCTTTTCGGATGCATGGCCAGCCGAGTATGCAATCTCCGCAACCTTACATCTCACGCCAGTTAAGCCACTTTTTCGTACAAACCAGACCTAGACGTTTTCTCAAAACAATATCAATCCATTCCCACGCCTCAATATCGATACAATACCGATACAATTAGGTTCACATCACATTCAATCCACCCCCACTTCTCAATACTGACACCTCAGGTTCACATCACATTCAATCCATCCTCTCTTCTCAATACCGATACAATTAAGTTCACATCACATTCAATCCACCCCTACTTCTCAATACGGACACCTCAGGTTTACATCACATTCAATCCACCCTTATTTCTCAATACGGACACCTACGGTTCACATCACCCCAATCATCACCCTCAATCATCACCTTTAATTACTGGAGTTGACACCTCCACAATAACGGGTTCACATCACCCCAATCATCACCCCAATCATCACCCCAATCCCCCCTAAAATATGAAGCATCCATTACCACAATGTTACCAAAATAATAAGCTGTCGCGATATATCTGAATCTAACATTTGCAATATTTTGTCACAAGTTTCAAAGTCAATCATACGAAGTAGACTTGCTATTGCGACATTTGCATACCATTGTGACCGACTTGATCGGAATCAATATCAAATTCAATCATTTAAAATCCAATCTGTGAAAAATCACACAAAAAGAAATCTGAGATTTTTATACAAAAACTGTTGACAAACATGTTCCACAAGGATATTATATACCTACAAGATGAAACACGTTCCACAAGGATTGAATCAAATTGGATGTTGACAATCATTGCAGGCGGTTTCAAAAACCACAGCTCTACCGTGGGAAGAGGGATGAAGTACAAGCTCGCATAAACGGTACTTCGAAAATAACTTGGAGGAGTAGTTATGAAGATGAAGAAATTAGTTGCACTTGCATTGTGCGCAATGATGGTAGTATCCATGTTTGCCGCATGTTCCAACAAAGCTGGCGACGGTGGCGGAAGCAGTAAGTCATCGAAGAAAGCAATCAGACTCGTCAATGGTAAGATTGAGATTGACAAGCAGCTCAAGGCTTACGCAAAGGACTACGAAGAAAGAACGGGTCAGGAAGTTGTCATCGAGTCACTCGGTGGTGGCGTTGATATCTCAGGTCAGATTAAAAACTACAAAGCGGCAGGAAACATGCCTGACATCTTTGTAACAACATTTGGAGATATTCCTAGTTTTGGTGATATGTATTACGATCTCAGCCATGAGAAATGGGTAGAAGATACAGATATGGCACTGAAGGATACGGATGGCAAGATTATCGGTGCACCGTACTCCGTAGAAGGTGTTGGACTTGTCTACAACGCAGATATCTTGCAAGCTGCTGGTATTGACCCAGATACACTTACCAATATCAATGCACAGAAAGCTGCATTTGAGACACTTGAAGCAAAGAAAGCTGAGCTTGGTCTCCAGTCTGTTATCTCAGTAGCTGCAGAGTCTGGTCAGATGTACTGGTCAACAGGCAATCACATCTTCTCTTCTTACCTTTCCATGGGTCAGAAAATTGGAGATCAAAAGTACTTAGACCTTCTAAATAAGGGTGAAATTGACAAAGATAGAATGACACAGTTCGCGGATTATTTCGCACTATTATGTCAGTATGCAGACAAAACAGTCCTCGAATCTGGTACATACGATGACCAACTTGCATTATTTGCAAATGGTAAGGCTGCATTTATCACACAGGGTAACTGGCTCGATCCTTCACTCCCTGAGTACACAGTAGAATCAACAGGTAAGCCAGTTGAAAACGCAGGAATTCTACCTTACGCAATGCTCGAAGAAGACACACCAGGTGTCACAGCAGATTCTCCATCATGGTGGGCTGTAAGCAAGGATAGCAAGAATCTTGATGCTGCATTAGCATTCCTTGATGATATCCTACTCAGTGACGCTGGACAGAAGATGTTCGTTGAAGATTGTGGAGCTGTATCTGCTTACAAGAGCTGCAAATATACACCATCTACACCAATTTCTGCAAACCTATTTGAGAGAATGCAATCTGAGACAACTTATGCTTGGGATTGGAATTATATGCCACTAGGTATTGCTCAAAACGCAACTGCTCCAGTCTTTGAACTCTATGCAAAGGGTGAAATTGACCAAACGAAGTTCGTAGACATGATGGGTACTGCAATCGCTGATTATATTGCAAATCAAGCGAAGTAATAAAACAAGTAACAACGCTATTCTTGTCATACTCGCGTGACCTTACAACCTTGTCATTCCTGTGTGATGTTCCAACCTATCATACCCGTGCGACCCGAATGGGAATCTCCTACGAAGGTCACACGGGTATGGTATAAATTTAAAAAGTCATAATATTGCGACATTTATAGTAGCAACTTGTAGCAACAGATAGCAACAAATAAATGGAGCCGAAAGAACAAAAAAAATCACGAAATAGTCGTGAAAATAAACCAAAATCCAATCCAAAACAAAAACCAAATCGACTAAATTATCAAATCATGAAAGAGTAGCCATCAACCCAATATGTACAGGTGCATATTACATCACGACATGATACGGGGGTATACAACGTGAAAAAGATTATATCAATCGCCGGATTCGTTGCCGCGGCAGCCTTAATCGGATTCTCCTTATTTATGGATTTATCCGATAGTGTAAATCTTTACTTGGGCGATATTGAACTCAGAGGGCCACTGCTCATCTTAGGCATCGTCGCACTCGTTATAGGCATTTATAGCCTACCAATTGACAAAGCAAACAACAAAATTATCAATATTTTGTTTCTCATACCTGTCCTGCTGACTTTTGTAGTCACGGTCATCGTTCCCTTTATCTTAGGTATTTTCTACTCACTGACAAACTGGAATGGCGTCGGATTCACAAAGTTTGTTGGTCTTGAGAATTATGTTACGATGTTCCAGCAAAATGACTATATTTACTCCTTTGTCGTGACATTCCTGTTCACAGTAGTCAACATGATTTGTGTAAATGTCGTCGCTTTCGGTCTCGCATTGCTTTGCTCATCGAAGATTAAAGGAACCAACGTATACCGAGCTGTATACTTCGTACCAAATCTAATCGGTGGTATCGTCCTTGGTTATGTATGGCAGTTTATCTTCAACAAAGTATTCATCATGATTTCACCAGAATCCATGCTTTCCAACCCAAATAGCGCATTTATCGCAATCGTCATCGTAAGTACCTGGCAGTATTCAGGCTATATCATGATGATTTACGTCACAGGACTTCAGACGATTCCAAAAGATGTCCTCGAAGCATCAGGTATCGATGGCGCTTCGCCGCTGACAACCTTGTTAAAGATTAAGATTCCGATGATTGCCAATACATTTACCGTGTGTATCTTCTTGACACTCATCAATTCGTTCAAGCAGTTTGATTTGAACTTGTCCATCACGGGTGGTGCGCCAACGCGTATGCTCGCGGGCAAAGCCGTCCAATCCACAGAGTTCTTAGCACTCAATATATACAATACCGCCATCACCAAGACGAACTACGCGATGGGTCAGACAAAGGCTGTAATATTTTTCATCGTCTTAGCCATCGTATCGCTCACGCAGGTTGCATTGAGCAAGAAGAAGGAGGTTGAGTTATAATGAGAGCTGAAAGAATAAGAAACAACGCGTTTGAGATTGGCGCAATCATCATCGGTCTCGTTATGCTATCGCCATTTGTATTGGTCGTACTCAATATGATGAAGACGAGCGCCAAAATCGTCACAAATCCGATTGGGCTTCCTGATGATTTATCACAGGTCGCCACGAATTTTAAAAATGTCATCACAAATAGCAATTTCAACTATTGGAATTCATTTGCAAGTTCATTGATTGTTACGATATTTTCACTCGTACTCGTCACCGTCTGCGCATCTATGGCAGCATGGGTACTCTGTAGAAATAAGACAAAGTGGTCTGGATTCATCTTCATGCTCCTCGTTGCAGCGATGGTTATCCCATTTCAAGTTGTCATGCTCCCATTATTGTCAACATTTAGAAGTATTCAAGACTTTACAGGAATTCAGTTCTTACAGAGTTATGGCGGATTAATCTTCGCTTACATCGGATTCGGTGGTTCCATGTCCGTCTTCATTCTTCATGGTTTCGTCAAAGGCATTCCTGTCGAGCTCGAAGAGGCGGCAGCGATTGATGGTTGTTCGAGAGGCAAGACTTTCTTCACGGTCATCTTCCCCTTACTCAGACCTGTGCAGATGACAATCCTCATTCTCAACGGTATCTGGATCTGGAATGACTTCCTACTTCCATCTTTGATGCTTGGATTAAATGGCGCACACAAAACACTGCCAGTTGCGGTTACGTCGTTTGTAGGCTCCTACGTCAAACAGTGGGATTTGATTCTATCGGCAGCATTCCTCGCGATGATTCCGATTGTAATCCTCTTCCTCTTTGCTCAGAAACACATCATCAAGGGCATGGTCGAAGGCTCCATCAAGTAAAAATGTCAATGTTCGTTATAAAAAAAGACCTCGGGCAACCGAGGTCTTTTGTATGTGCGAAAATGTCACAATAATAGATCACAATATAGAATTATTTTATTTCACGCCCTCATAAATCCAGAGCAGTTTCACAGTCTGCTTTCCCTCATTGACCCAGCGATGTGGTTGACTGGATGGAAATGAAAAACTATCGCTGGCATGAAGCGTATACGCGGTTTCATCCAGATAAAATGTGACAATACCCTGAAGTACATAGACAAAAGCCTCGCCCATATGTGCGATCAATTCGCTTCTTCCTGCGCCTGGCTCAATCGTATAGAGCATGCAGGCGAGGTTTCCCATCTTTCGCGCAAGCAGGTTTTCGATGCACACGCCCTCCAGCCCAACTGAAATCGGTTTGCCTGTTCCGCTTTTCACAAGTGGATTATCATCTGCTGCGTCGTCAATGTAGTAGAGGACATTTTCGCCATAGAAATCTGCAAGCCTGTTTAAGATATCAAGGGAGACATTTGCCTGCATGTTTTCAATTTTCGAAAGATAGGAGGTAGAGATGTCGGTTGCATCTGCGACATGTTGAAGCGAATAACCCGCATCAATACGGCATTGCTTCCATTTTTTGCTTAAAAAACGTTTGGAGAGTCCTTTCCCTTCGTGCACAGGGCGCGTCTGATTTCCAGTACCATGATAGAGCATACGAATGGCTTCCATGCCCATGCTTTTGTCTTTGGAGTACGCTTTAATTTCTTTCAATCGTTTGATATCATAATAATCAAACATTCTATATCCATTGGAATTCCTCTTTGGAACAAACAATCCTTGCTTCTCCCAATTACGAATCGTTGCGGGGACGACACCGATTTGTTCCGCCACCTCTTTTATATTAAATACCATTTTGTCCATTTATTGTCACTCCATACTATGTCATTGTTTTTATTGCTTTTCCTATAATAAGTATATCAGTAAATTGTCATTTTAGTCTAATAATATTTATTAAATAGTTCAGACAAATCCTTCGATAAAAATAAAAATATTCTTACAATTATAAAACTACTTGACAAGGTTAGTAAAATAGTATATTCTGCACGCATAGATTTCTTGTTTATATAAAACGTTTTTATAAGCTTGGTAAACAAACAAAGAAAAATAGGAGGGAAAGATGAAAGTTATTTTGTTAGACTCGCAAGTAATCAGTGGATATGATTACTCCATCGAGCAAAAGATCATTGAGGACGCGGGATTCACGTTTGTCAAAGAGACTTGCACGAACGAAGATGACGTGATTGCACGTTGTAGCGATGCAGATGCGATCTTGAACATCACAATCCGAATGTCCGAAAAGAGCATCAGTCAGCTGAAGAATTGTAAGGTGATGGTTCGCTATGGAATCGGCTACAATGAGTTTGATGTCGATGCTGCGACAAAGATGGGAATCAAGATTTGTAATGTTACGACATACTGTATCCCAGAAGTTGCATTACATGCGACATCGCTCGCGCTCGCACTCGTCAGACAGCTCAAACATTACGATCAGTGTGTCGCAAATGGCGTCTGGAATGGCAACCTTGGAAGAAAGATGCGCAGACCTGCGGGTCAGACGATTGGACTTTGTGGTTTTGGAAATATCGCCAAAGCAATCGCTGGCAATATGCAGGGAATTGGATATCATGTAATCGCCTATGATCCTTATGTGACAGATCGTGTTTTCACAGAACACAATGTCAAGAAAGTAACGCTCGATGAATTGTTCGCTCAGGCAGATATCATCAGTTTACATTTGCCCGAGACCGACGAGACGCGCGGCATGATCAACAAAGATTCGATTGCAAAGATGAAAGATGGGGCCATTATCATCAATGCGGCAAGAGGTCCACTCGTAAACGAAGCCGATTTGGTGGACGCGCTCAAAAGTGGTAAGGTAGGTGGCGCAGGGCTTGACGTTCTCACAGAAGAGCCGATGAAGGATAAGAGCAATCCACTACTGGCATTTGAAAATGTCATCCTCACACCACACATCGCATATAACTCCGTGGAAGCAAATAACGAATTGTTCCAGCAAGTTGCAGGAACAGCCGTTGACATCCTAAATGGGGGAAATCCACCAAATATTGTAAATGCAAAAGCACTCAACCTGTAAATTTCGTTCAGAAAGGAGCGGAAGAAGATGGAAGATATAAAAAGAAAGTTTTCTTGGTTAGCAGGACCGTTTACAATCGCAGCCGTCTGGTATGGCATTTACATCGGTCCAGGTTTCGCAGGTGGCGCGCAACTCGTCAGCTTCTTCGTAGGTCAGAGTTGGCTCGGCGTGTTCATCGGTCCTATCGTGACAATCAGTATCGCAGCTATATTTTGTTATTTTATTCTAGAATATGCACGAATATTTCAACTTTATACTTTCAGGGAATTCTACGATGGTGTCTACGGTAAATACAAAGTCGTATTTGCAAATATCAAAGATTTCTCAGCAATACTCGCATGTATTACAATCTCAGCCTTGTCGTTTGCGACAGGAGGCAGACTCATCTCAGAACTGTTCCATATACCATTTTTACCATGTGCTTTTGTAACAATCTTTATCATTGCGATTTTGATTCTATGTGGTCAGAAGATTGTACTCAAGAGTTCAGCGGCAATCACCATTGCACTCGTACTTTTGATTGCATACATCGGAATCCAAGGTGTTGGATCTGCATGGGACGGTATGACGGAGTACGTCAGTAACCGAACAATGAACGACACCTATCCACATGTAATCCTAAAGATTATTTTGTACATCAACATTCTTGTGGCATTTGCAGACGCTGCAATCCCTGCCTCAAAAGGTGTCATCAAGTCAAGACGTGATTCGGCAGCAACAGCAATCATCGGCGGCACGCTTGTCATCTTGTCCACACTCATGATGAATATCATGTTTGCCGCGGGTATGCCCGACGTTGCGAAAGAAAATCTACCGACCGTATGGTCATTAACCAATATCATCGGGGGCGGATTCAAGATTCATCTACTCTACACGACAATCGCTTATCTAGCCGTCATCAGCACAGGCGTCGGATACCTCTATGGCATGGTCGAGCGTTACCAACTTCTACTTGGCAGAGGCTGGAAATCATCAAGCGCAAATGCTCGCAGAATTGTATTGGTCATCGTCATCGCCTTACTCGGTATGTATTTTGGCAGAATGGGTATTCCAGATCTCGTCACAAATGCGTATGGACTCATCGGCAAGATTAACATTCCACTCTTTGAGTTGCCATTTTTGGTAATTTTACCATATCAGATTCATAAGTTTATGAAGAAGAAAACATCAATCGACAAGATTCCAGCAAGCAGTTAATAAAATAATGAATGAATAGAAAAAAGGAGGAAACAAAAAATGGGTTTTAGAGAAGAAGGCAAATGGTGGGTGAGCCCATCGAATTTCGACAAGGAAGTTACAGAGAAATTCCACTTTCCAAAGAAGATAGAATTTCTTGATACCACACTTCGCGATGGTGAGCAGCAAGCGGGAATCATCCTGACAAAGGCTGAGAAAGTTGCAATTGCAAAGAAACTTGACGCCGTCGGTGTACACAGAATTGAAGCGGGTACGCCAGCTGTACTCAAAGAAGACGCAGAGGCGATTCAGGAAATTACAAGTCTTGGTCTAAACGCAGATATTTATTGCTTTGTCAGAAATATGGTTCAAGATATCGAACAAGCGAAAGCTTGTGGCGTAGATGGCGTGGTCGCTGAGATTCCAGGCAGTGAGCATCTACTCGCAAAAGGCAAGAAGTGGGGTGTTGAAAAGGCAATCGCTTCCGCAATCGAGGCTACTGCGAGAGCACACGAACTTGGACTGAAAGTCCTGTTCTTCCCAGCTGATTCCTCACGTGCGAGCATGGATTTCCTCATGGATACCATCTCTGCAATCATCGATGGCGGCGGACATATGGATTCATTGGCGCTCGTTGATACTTTCGGCGCACTTTCACCAGAAGGCGCTGCAAGAAGGGTCAGTCAGTTGATTGAGCGTTTCCCAGATACACCAATCGAGTGCCATTTCCACGATGACTTTGGTCTCGGTGTTGCAAGCACGCTTGCAGGACTTGCTGCAGGCGCATCAGCTTGCCACGTCACAGTAAGCGGCATCGGCGAACGTGCAGGCAGCGCATCGCTTGAACAGACAGCACTCGCACTCGAAGCACTTTACGGCGTGGATACAGGTTTGGATTTATCAAAGCTTAAAGATCTCGCAAAGACCGTCGAAGAATATTCGCACAATCCAATTCCACCAACTTATCCAGTTGTTGGAGATCGTATCTTCATGTGGGAGACAGGCATGCCTTCCAGCTTGTGGGAAAACTGCAAAAAAGCAGATCCGCTCGTCATGCTCCCTTACAGATGGGATCTCGTCGGCAATACCGAGCCAATCCTCGATCTCGGCAAGAAGAGCGGCAAGGACAATCTACGTGTATGGCTTGAGCGATATGAGCTAGACGTTCCAGAGGACAACAAAGGCGACTTGCTCCTCGCAGTAAAAGAAAAGTCACTGAAGGAACATCGCTGCCTCAATGAAGGCGAGTTTAGAGAATTGGTTGCAGCTCACGCATAATGATACGCGATATATGATACGTGATACGTGATTATGCGAGATTCGATATGTGATATGTGATATATGATACGTGATACGTGATATGTGATAAAAAAAATGCGATAAATTGCGATAATTTGCATGAGATGTAAGGATGGTAGCACTTTTGACCGGTTTTAGCCCAAAATAGGATCCCAACCTTACATCTCACTTAATTTAATGCGTTTTTTTTTGTAAAAAGATTCGAGCCGCAATAAATTCATAGCAATAGATGGTAACAAAATTGCCAAATTTGGCAATGACGAAGATGAAGTCGAATTCGAGTTGCGATAACTCATGGCAATAGATGGTAAGTGTGAACGGTTTTCACACGTCTGACAGTGAAAAGTTAAAAAAAGCTAAAACATAATTTATAATAGAAATTATTTCTGCAAACATCAATTTATTTGGTGTGCCAGCAGAAATGAGGCGAAAGATGAAAATACTTATAATAAATTTAGGTGGCACCTCGACGAAAGTGAGCCTTATGAATGTCGCGCAAGGTTCACAAGATGCGCACAAATTGAAAGAAGGCACACACGGTTCGCGTAGCGCGCAAGACACACAAGCTGCGCAATGTAGTCCGCAAAATCAAAATCATTGTGTTATCAAAGAGACGATCCGTCACAACCCAGCAGAAATTGCTAAATTTAATGATATCTGGGAGCAATATGCGATGCGGCGTAAAGGTATCGAAGATTTTCTCGTCAGAAATAATCTAGATGCCAGCGCACTCGACCTCATCATTACAAGAGGTCCATCCGTAAAACCTGTCATATCTGGTGTGTTTGAAGTCAATGCCAATATGATTCGTGATGCAAAATCAGGTCAATACGGAATCCACGTAAGCAATCTCGGTTGTGTAATCGCAGATGATCTTGCAAAGGCGCAGAATGAACAAGTTATGCCACAGAAAAAACAAACTGTGCCACAAGATAACACCCCGCTGAGTAGAAAGCCGAAACGCGTACTGACTGCAGCAAAAATATCGCCGCCGAGTTCTTCCGTTGGAAGAAAGCCAATACGCGTATTGACTGCAGACTTACCTTGTGTCGATGAGATGATTCCGATTGCAAGATATACAGGTCTTCCCCAGATTAAGAGGCACAGCTTTTTTCAAGCGCTCAGTCACAAGGCACTCGGCCGCAAGATTGCAACGCAGCTCGGCAGACCTTACGAAGAGCTTTCAATCGCAATTACACACCTTGGCAGTGGCATTTCCGTCGCGTCCCATTTGTATGGCAAGGTCATCGATATCACAAATGGAATCGGCGGCGAATCACCTTTTGGAATGGATCGCCCAGGCACACTGCCTGCCTCAGATTGGAAGAAACTCATACAGTCTGAGGACTATAGCAAAAGCGAGCTGGACAATATGCTCAATGGAAAAGGTGGATTAATGGCACACCTCAAAACCAACGATGCATTGGAGGTTGAAGATCGCATCGATTCTGGCGATGCACATGCGGCAGAAGTCTTCGAAGCGATGGCTTTCCAAGTCAGCAAAGCGCTCGGTGCTGCGAGTGTCGCAATGGGAATGCGCCCAGATGCAATTGGCATCACAGGCGGTCTCGCCAACTCAAATCGATTCATTTCATACATCAAAGCGCGCGTATCATGGATCTCTCCTATCTTTGTGATACCCGATATTGATGAAATGGATGCATTGTATGAGGCTGTCATGCCCGCACTTTCAGATGAAAGCCTCATACATAATTATGAATAGAAATGGAGAAAAAGATGCAATTTACAAGTTTTGATGAGATGAAAACTTGGATTATCAAATCGAAGAAAAAGAAGCGTATCGTAATCGCTGGTGCCGATGAGGAAGAAGTAATGCTCGCGCAAATGGCAACAGAATGTGGTTTGGCGGAGTTTACGCTACTTGGCGATGCTGAAAAGATTCAAAAATTGGTAGCAAAGTACGATAAGGGGAATCATGCCAATACAGACAATGCAGGCAGTACAGGCAATTCTGCAAAGACCATGGCAAACAACATGGCAAATGGCACGAGCATGGCAACAACCTGCAAAATTATCGGCACAAGCAACGATACCGAATCTGCAAGACAAGCTGTCGCATTGGTAAAGGCGGGGGAAGCGGATATTCCAATGAAAGGACTCATCCACACCGCGACCTTTATGCGCGCAGTCTTAAACAAAGAAACCGGACTTACCCCGATTCGGCGTATCAGCCAGATTACCATATTTGAGAATCCAGCATTGACGGATATTGCCCATTCTGACGATTCTACTGCACACAGCAACTCGGAAGATGGATATTTAGACGCGGGCAATTCCAATCGTGCCGATGCAGGCAATGAATATGCCGATAATGGCTTACGATATCTGACAGATTGCGCAATCAATGTAGATACAACAAGCATTGCCGTAAAGACAGATATTATCAAAAATGCCGTTCATCTTGCACAAGTTTATGGTACTCCTTGCCCTCGTGTTGCACTACTTGGCGCAGTTGAGACTGTGAGCGAAAAGATGCCCGATACCGTCCAGAGTGCCGTCCTAACACAGATGAATCGTCGTGGTCAAATCGGAGGCTGCATCATAGACGGGCCACTTTCGCTAGACAACGCAATTTCCGCAGAAGCCTGCGCGCGAAAAGGCATAAGTAGTCCAATTGATGGCAACGCAGACATCTTAGTTGGTTCTTCTCTACAAGAGTCCAATACACTAAGCAAATCACTTCATTTTTATGCCAATTTCAACACGGCATCTGTCATTATTGGCACGATAGAGCCCTATATTATGACATCCAGAACCGATGCAATTGAAAACAAAATCAATTCCATCGCAGCGACATGCTGCTATCTCATGAACCGAGACAACAATCAATGATGATTGTTTTATTACCGAAATTCTCTTCCTAACGCGATTTTGGACGCTAAAACAGCTATTTTTGCGT
>JAISJM010000039.1 GCA_031261525.1 Eubacteriales Family XIII. Incertae Sedis bacterium | reverse complement strand
ACAAAAATTTTAATTGTGCTTGCAGATTTTTGTGATTGATTATTTACTAATACAGCGTCATCACTCCCAATTCGAGAGACGTATACTGAATAATCGCCTGTCTTCCCTTGCACAGCTGATTGAATAATTCGATTAATTTGAATATTTTCAGACAGCAATTGTGATGAATCATTTTCTATTACTTCCACATTCTCTGGAATGGCTTCGGGGTTAGCTATATCGCTTTCTTTCGTTTCCATGTCCTCTGGAATGGCTTCGGGGTTAGCTGTATCGCTTTCTTTCGTTTCCACGTCCTCTGGAATGGCTTCGGGGTTAGCGATATCGCTTTCTTTCGTTTCCACGTTCTCTGGAATGGTTTGGGGGGTATTTGTATCCTTTTCATCCATAATAGGCATTGTAGTCACTGCGTCATCATGGCTAACTTTGTAGATGCCAAAATGATATAATCCCAATGCAACAATAATTAGTAAAAATATAAATCCAACAATAATAAACTTATTTTTTTTAATAGATTGCTTCACTATACGAATGATTGATTCAATCAGCGAACTTGAATTAATTGCATCCATCGATTTGTCCACAATAACATCTTCTGGTAATTCATTCTCACAGTTTACACAGGATTCGTTTATCTTTAAATTATCTTCTTCAAATTGCTCACAACATTTCATTTAATACCTCAATTTCTCGCTAAATATTTTGATTCATTAAATTATAACATATCTCTAGTCTAATTAAAGTGGTATAATATAATATTGCGTACAAATCAAATCACCCTGCGAAAACTGGAGGTTCCATGCCTGTACTAATTGATCGAATGAGACAACTCGCCACGAAAGAAACCATCTCGCGTGGCATCAAATACTTTGTTGGAAAACGTATCATTATCCAGCAAGATACGCGGGAATTTAATGGGCAAGTCAGCGGTTATGCGCTCGGAAGCGATGAAAAAACATATGATTTCACATTGGCATTTTCGGAAGATGGCAATGATATTTTGACCGATGATTGTCATTGCGCCTGCCCTGCATTTTCAGAATACAAAGGACTGTGCAAGCACCTCGTTGCGGCTACCATGCAGGCGCAAGGCGGGACACTCCTTGGAGCACCGGTTACAGGCTATAAGACGAAATCCGTCGTATCCTTGCAGCAAAATTCAGATTCAGATTCCCATGGAGCAGGCGCAAATGTCACAAATTCGAGACGCGCGCGCTCAGATTATTGGGCTGGCGAGCTGATTAATTCATACCGAAAAAAGGCTTATGTCGACATCAAAGCGAGCGTCGATGGACAAGTTGGACGCCTTGAGCCGACATGGGTCAATAACGGAACGAAGATACCATTTCTTACATGGAAGATTGGTCATGACAAATTATATGTTGTGCGGGATGTCGTCGAGTTGAAGGACGGTTTTATCGCGAAGCAACGTATGGCACTCGGAACGAGCATGTCTATTCTGCTTGATATTGACTATTTTGATGATGCAAGTAAGAAATACGCGGAATTTATCATGCGTTATGCGAGCAGACCGACAGCACAGACATTTTCAGTCCATAGCTATCGATACAATAAAAAAGAGTTGGAATTGACGCCAGCGGCGCTGGATGATTTCATCCAAATTTATGAGGATTCAGTCATCGATCTAAAAAGCGAGGTGTATGGAAACCGTCATTTGCAGATTTTGCATGAAAATTATCGTGCGAAATTGAGACTGACTTATGAGCAAGATGGCGCGACTTTAAGTATTGTGGATGCGGATGATGAGGAGATTGATATCGACGATTTTGATGTATTTTCGGGTCGTGAGAATTTCTATGTGCAGACGCAATATGAGCTGTATTGCTGTACGAAGGATTATGCGCTTGCCTGTGGCGATTTGCTGAAATTCATCTACAAACGCGGCTATCTGTATTTTGCGCAGAAAGATATCCCGTCACTTTTCGGCGTGGTGCTGAAGAAAGCGAAGCCCTATCTCGACATCGATGCCGCAGAGATTCCGCAGGAACTCGTGCCGCCACCACTCACGACGAAAGTCTATTTTGACATCGACGAATACAGCAACATCATCGCGAGTATGAGCCACCATTATGGTGACATTGATATTGAGGCATTTGCCAATAAAGATCTTGAAAATAATTACGACTACGCAGGCGAGATGCGCGCCGAACAGACGCTGCTCAAATATATGGGGCACGAATTCAAACGTGAAATAGATTCACGCGCGTATACGAACGCAGAGAGGGAAGAGGCGTTTCCATTAAAGGAAAATGCCCCCAGATTGCTTGTATTGAGCGATGATGACAAAATCTACGAACTCGTAACCTATGGGCTTGCGGAGATTGAACGCATCGCGGAGGTCTATGTATCGACGGCGTTTGACAAGATTAAAGTCAGACCACCTGTGCAGGTCGGCGTCGGAATCGGCGTCAATGGTCGATTACTCGAGATTGATATTGACCTCGATGGGCTCGATTATACCGAACTTGCGTCCGTGCTAAAACAATATCGCAAAGCGAAGAAATACAAACGTCTCAAAGATGGCAGTTTCATGTCGCTTGAAGACGATGATGCAATCAGCAGGCTCGCGGAGGTTGCCGAGGCGATTGATTTGAGCGATGAAGATCTGGAGAAAGGACATCTGAGGCTCGACATCAATCGGTCGTTTTACATCGATTCCATACTGAAGAAGAGTGAAGAATTGCGCTATACCCGCGATGATAAATTCAAAGATATCATTCGCAAGATTCGCGATATTGACGATTCGACCTATGAGGCGCCTGCCGAACTCAGCCACGTACTTCGTAATTATCAGAAGACGGGCTATCGCTGGATGCGCACGCTGAATGAACTCGGTTTCGGCGGTATTTTGGCGGATGACATGGGGCTCGGCAAGACGCTGCAAGTGTTGTCGCTACTTCAAGCGAAGAAAGATGCACAGACAATGGCAACGCAACCGGCATCAATGCAACCGACATCAATGCAACCTACATCAACACAATCTATATCAACACAACCTATATCAACACAACCGACATCAATGCAACCATCAATGCACCACACCTCGCTCGTCGTATGTCCCGCGTCACTCGTGTTAAATTGGGAAGCAGAGGCACAGAAATTCACGCCACGGCTCAATGTGATTGCCCTTGCAAATTCGAAAGAAGAGCGACTTGCAACCATTGAGCAATTGAAATTTGGAGCATCTGAACCCATCGATCTCGTTGTCACATCATATGGTCAGCTTCAACGTGATATTGACGAATTGCAAGATATTGAATTCGACTTTGCAATTCTTGATGAAGCTCAATTTATCAAGAACCGCACGACAAAAAGTGCAAAAGCCGTAAAGAAACTTCGCGCAAACACAAGGCTTGCACTCACAGGTACGCCTGTTGAAAATAATCTTGCGGAATTGTGGTCCATTTTTGATTTCTGCATGCCTGGATATCTGCTGAATTATTCGCATTTTAAGAAACGATATGAGAAGCCCATTGTCAAAGATGCCGATACACAGGCTACGAGCCGGCTACGAGACTTGGCGAGACCATTCATCATGCGCCGCTTAAAACACGATGTACTGAAAGAGCTCCCCGAAAAAGTTGAGACGGTGATTCCTTCCAAAATCGAAGGCGAACAACGTAAAATTTACCTTGCGACACTTGCACAGACGAAGAAAGAACTTTCACGTAAGTTAAAGGATCCAGCCACAAACGAAGCGCAAAAGAAGATTATGATTCTCGCAGCACTCACGCGCATGAGGCAGATTTGTTGTGACCCATCCTTGGTATACGAGAATTATGAAGGCGAAAGTGCGAAACTCGAATCATGCATGGAACTCATTGATAGCTGCCACGAATCGGGACATCGCATGTTACTTTTTTCACAATTCACCTCGATGCTCAGTATCATTCAAAAACGGCTCAAACAGCTTGGCATTCCATATTTATATCTCGACGGATCCACCCCAAAGCACGACCGTATGGATATGGTAAATGCCTTCAATGAAGGCGATACGCCGATATTTCTCATCTCACTAAAAGCAGGTGGAACGGGTCTGAATCTTACAGGTGCGGATATCGTCATCCACTACGATCCGTGGTGGAACGTCAGTGCACAGAATCAAGCAACAGATAGAGCACACCGCATTGGGCAGACACAGAAAGTTCAGGTTTACAAATTAATTGCCTCGAATACAATTGAAGAAAAGATTATGGAATTGCAGATTAAAAAGGCGGAACTTGCGGATAAAATCATCCAAGATCACGATAGCAATCCGTTTGAAGCGATGACTGGAGATGATTTACTGAATCTGCTTGAGGAGCGATAAAAACGATAAATCGAAAATCAAGCATAAAAAAGGAGCGCCCATTCCTATTGGACGCTCCTTTTCGATTGCTGAATTCTATGACTATCAACACTATTTACCATACAGACATATCAGACTACGTGTAAGTTAGATTTTTCGGCGATATGCTCTCTTCGCAAATTCGCGGCGTTTCGCAACTGCCAAAAGTACAGTCAATGAAACACTCAGAATCAGCAGGAGATAGATCTGCGTGAGGTTCATATCATCACCGGTCCGCGGCCTAACTGGCGGAGTCGTACTAGATGGTGTTGTTCTAGATACTACTGGTTTCACCACGCTAGGCGGAGAAATGACAGTTGGCGGTGTCGCATTATTGACAACTTGAATCTGTATGGTGCCAGGATCTCCAGATTCTGCGCCAGCAACAGTAAATCCATATTTGGTAACCGTTGGTATATCATAGCCGCTAGGTGCTTTCGTCTCAACGAAGTAATAATCACCTGGCGTGAGGCCATCTTCGAAGATGATGCCATCCGTTGGAGTCGTATAGGTACCAATCTGCGTATCGGCAGAATCGTATAGCGTAAATACTGCTCCTGATAGCGGATTCCCGTTGCCATCTATTTTTTCCAAAGCAATGGAACCTTGGTAATTCGTAAAGTCGCTTGGATCAATCACTTCTGGCAATCCAACGGCATGGGCGGATACTTCAAATTCTAAAGGCTCCGTATTGATGATATAGTCAATTCCCTCACCAGATACGATTCTACCATCTGGTTCGAGCAATCCAACTTCATCAAACTCGTAATCGCCAGGTTCAAGTCCAGCTGCGGAGACATCACCATCGCCATCACTCACAAAATATGTATGTAGCGCATTTACATAATTTTCATCCGCATTGCCCATATCAGAACTCACATCACCCAATTCTTCTGGTGTGATTACGGCACCTGTATCCTCATTTTTCAAGATAAACGCATATCCAGGCAATGCCTGATTCGCTTCGTTCACCTTCGAGAATAATACGACACCCTTGTAATTCACAATACTACCGCCGCCCTCATCCTCGCTCGCGACAATTTGAACCGCATTCGGCGCATCGTCAGCGGAGGCTGGTATTGTAATCGCTGGAATCGCTGCGTCATTGATGATATATCCATCTGGTGCCGCAATCTCCTGCGCTGTATATACGCCTGGAGCCAGACCCGCAAATGTCACAAACCCGCCCACATCAGAAGCAACCGTTTGTACGACATTTCCAGAGGCATCGGTCAAAGTAAATACTGCACCATCAAGTGGATCTCCGTTTGAATTCGTCTTGAGGAGATATGCCGCACCCTTGTAGTTGATGTGCTCTCCCATCCAGATACGGTCGGGGTCGCCTACCGCATGATTCGTGATACTAAATTCAATCGGTGTCGTATTGATGACATACTCGGTGCCCGAACCAGATACGATGCTTTCGCCCGACACATATCCAATCTCAACGAATTCATAATTACCGACTGGAATATTTTCAGCGAGCACAACGCCATCGTCACCACGCGATACGAAATAATCCGTTGTGATGCCATTTGGCACATCGTCTGACGGATCGTCAATCGTGCCATTTGCAGCAAGTACGCCTGGCGTGATGACTTCGCCTGTATCCTGATTGACAAGGTTGAATGCATAGCCACTGAGCCATTCGCCCGATTCATTCTGCTTGATAAACGCAGCGCTACCCTTGTAGTTCAAAATCGCGTCGTTATCAGGATCATCGTCGCCATTGTCATTGATCTTTATCGCATCAGGTGCACCAAGCGCATAGCTCGTAATCGTAAATGCTGGAATATCCGTATCATTGATAATATAGCCATCTGGTGCTTTTGTCTCGATCACAACATAATCCCCAGGAGCAAGCCCCGTAAATGTCGCAATACCAAGCGCGCCAGTCGTAACAACTTCGATTGCAGTGTCCGTATCGACTGTACGATAAATCGTATACTCCGCGCCAGACAAAAGATGTCCAGACGCATCGGTCTTCGTCAGATAAGCGCTACCCTGATAATTGACAAAATCATCGAGCACAATCGCTGTATCTGTACCAACCGCGGCGTGCGAAATCACAAAATCAATCGGCTGAAGATTGACGAGATAATCGATGCCAGGGCCTGACAAGATACTGCCACCAGACGCATAGCCAACTTCATTAAACTCGTAACTGCCAGGCGCAAGCCCAGATACAGAGACGAGTCCGTCTGCATCGCTGACAAAATAATCATAGGATAAATCGCCACCCACCACTGCGCTCGGCGTGATTGTCTCGTCAGAATCCGTCTTCGTCAAACTATATGCGTAGCCAGAAAGTTCATCACCCGCAGAATCAACCTTACTAAAGGACACATTACCCTTGTAATTGATAATCGCATCATTGTCAGGATTGCCGTCGGCGTTGTCATTAATCTGAACGGCTTCTGGCGTGCCGATTGCCGTGTCAGATATGATAAATTCTGGGATATCTGCCGTGTTGATAATATAAGCTGGATAGCTGACATTATTCACAACATATACAGGTGCAGCGGTCTCTTTTACCGTATAAGCACCAGGCGTCAAACCTGCAAATGTCACAAGCCCCGCGTCATTGGAAGTGACAACCTGAATCGCCTCATCTGTAGCACTCGCACTGTAGAGTGTGAATTCAGCACCACTGATTGCATTGCCATCCACATCAGTCTTTGTTAGATATGCCACGCCTTTGTAATTGATATACGGATCATCTGCACTGTTTACAATCATCGAAGGTGTAACTTCTGTCTCGCCAACCTTGAAATAATGTGGCGTTGGATCAAGCACGTAGCCAGCAGGTGCTTTCGTCTCTTGCAGATAATAGGCACCTGTCGTCGCGTAACTAATCATGCCGATTCCGTTTATATTGGTTTTGATGCCTGTATGTGAAGCAACATCCTCAAAGGCGGCTGGACTTACAACAGACCAATCAGCCTGACTTGATCCAGAGACGGCACCAAGTGGTACAGGTCCAAAGATAGAATATTCTGCTCCAGCGAGTGCGTTGCCACTTGCATCCGATTTGTAGAAGAACAATGCCGTGTCATGCAGGAAGTTTGGCCATACATTTGAAGCACCGCCAGCTACAGTCCACCCCTCAACGGATGGATAAATAATAGATTCGCCACTTGTATTAATCACCGCTGGAATTGTCACAGGGAGCGAATACGCAAGACCGACAACTTCAACAAAGCTCGGTGGTGGCGTCATCTCAACGAGATAGTATGCACCTGGTGTGATACCACTAAATGATACCAACCCATCAGGACCAGTCACTGTCTCCCGAAGGACATTTAGCAATGCGGGATTCGTAATTCCTTCTGGATGATACACATCATCATATGGAACCGAATCGGTCAAAATGAATCGAGCTCCAGCAAGCGGCTGTCCATCCATACCATTAGGCAGCTGCGTCACAATCCCACCGGGATAACCAGACAATGGATTATTCATCGTCTTTGTCATGCGAAGTCCACCCTGATAATTGATGATATTGCCATTTTCATCTGCATCTGATCCCGTAATCTGAACAGGGGTTGGTATACCAGAAGCAACACCATCTATCGTAATCGCAATCGGGCTCGCATTTTGAATATATCCTATAGGTGCCAATGTTTCTTTAACGATATAGGCACCAGGCGTCAGACCCGCAAATGTCACAAGACCGAGTTCGTTTGTTACATCCGTAAACAGCCCCGTTCCCTGTGATCCATCACCTAGCGTATCATATAAAGTAAATACCACATTTTCAATTGCATTGCCATCCACATCCGTCTTCTTCAGATAAGCAGAACCTTGATAATCAACGACATCGGATACTGCCATACTTGCGCGAATCCATACAGGGTTCGGCTCGCCATAATCGGATAAGATGATATTGAAGTTCGGAATCGGTGCATCATTAATCAGATAGCCATCTGGTGCACTCGTCTCACTCACAGAATATTCACCAGGTGCCAGCCCTGTAAATGTCACAATACCCAAAGCATCCGAGGTCGCAATCTGGTATTCATCACCAGAAGCGTTATATATTGTAAATCCTGCGCCAGACAGCGGATTGCCCTCGGCATCTGCTTTCGTCAGATAAGCGCTTCCTTGATAATTGATAAATGGATCTGCAATGATGATTTCCGTATGCTCTGCAATCGCATGGGTGGAAATCTCAAAATCCTGCGCATATCGATTCAATAAAAATGCACCGCCTGAGCCGATGACAAGATTGCCGTCTGCTACATATCCGACTTCATTGAATTCATAATTTCCAGGCGCAAGACTTCCTACGGATACAATACCTTCTGCATTGCTCACAAAGTAATCGTAGGCAGTATCACCACCGACAGCGCCAGGCGTAATCGTCTCAAAAGTATCTGTATTGGTCAGGCTAAAGGCAAAGCCTGAAAGCGCCGTTGTTGTAACAGCCGCTGTCTTCGTAAATTGTACGCTACCTTTATAATTGTAGACATTGTCGTTCGTATCACTCGTCACAATTCTTACAGGTGCAGGCGTACCAAGCGCAGTATTCGTGATGATAATCGAAGGCAACTGCTCGTCATCAATCAGATAACCAACAGGAGCAACAATCTCCTTTACAATATATTCGCCAGGTGCGAGGCTTGCAAATGTCACAAATCCAGCATCATTCGAAGTGCCTGTCTGAATCGCAGTGCCCGTATCATTTACATTATAAAGCTCAAATTCTGCGCCACTGAGTGGCTCATCACTTGTATTGGTCTTGACGAGATAAGCATCTCCTTGATAATTAATCGCAGGCGAAGTATATTCATTGATGTAGAATCGGTAAGGCTCATCAACAGGAATGGTAAAGTCAATCGGGGTCTCGTTGACGATATATCCCGCAGGCGCATTCGTCTCAATCAACCTGTAGTCACCTGGGTCAAGCCCACTGATTGCACCGATACCATTTGCGTTTGTTGTGATTCCCGTACGCAATGCCGTGGTTGATACGACGCCACCCTCCGACGTATACAGACTATATACTGCACCGCCAAGTGGATCTGCCAACGGACTGTTTGGATCAACAACAGCTGAAGTGGATACAAAGTTCGCATCCGCACCCGCTGCTGCAGCATCTCGCACTGGCGCATCGCCCGATTTGTAGAAGAATGCCGTGGTACTCACGAGTAGATTCGGCCAAGAATCCGTGAAATTTTCAACTAGATTATCTCCATCATTCACATCACCATCAGGATCGACTAAATCCTGAAATGGCGAGACAATAGCTTGCGTAGAAGTACTAATTGTATTAGGAACAACTATTTGTCCCCAATATGCTGGCATCTCGCTCCAAAACCCCAAAGGTATCCCAGTCTCAGATAACCAGTAATCATCGCCTGGAGGAAGATTACTAAATACTACATTGCCATCAGCATCAGAAATTGCTGTTTCGGAAATTGGATTTGCGCCAAAAACAGTAGGGTCAGAATAATATAATGTGAATTCTGCACCTGGAAGTGGTAGATTATCCATCGCACCGCCAGCTTCACCTCCTTGGAAATTCATCGTCTTATTGAATTTAAGCGTCCCCTTATAATTGACAATATTATCACCATCAAGCCCAACGATGCGTACCGCCGCAGGCGTAGAATCCGCAGCATCCGCAACGGTAAATGCTGGCAGTGACGCTGTATTTATAATGTAATTGAGTGGAGTCGTTGTCTCTCGTACCGTATAGACTCCAGGCGCCAATCCCTCAAACGTAACGATACCGTCTTCATTTGAAGATATTGTCTGGGCACGGACACCAGAAAGTGCAACATAATTTTCATCACACAAGGTAAAGGCTGCACCACTCAGCGGCTCGCCATGTTCATTCACCTTCGTCAGATATGCACTTCCTTGATAGTTGATAAAATCATCGAGAAGCACTGCATCTGGCACACCTACTGCATGCGATGTAATGGTAAACGCATGCGAAGCTGTCTGATTAACCAAATAGTCAACCCCAGGTCCAGATAAAATACTACCACCAGTCAGATAGCCAATCTCTGTAAATAGATATTTTCCTGGTGAAAGTCCCGATACGGAGACATTTCCATCCGCATCCGATAAGAAATAATCACCAAAGGAATCGCTCGCGGAGACACTACCTGGCATCACAAATGCACCGGTCTGTGTATCTTGCAGTGCAAATGCAAAGCCTGAAAGTATCGTCCCGTCAACGGCAGTCTTTGTAAACACGACACTACCTTTATAATTGATGGGATTGTCACCATCTGTATTCGTGATTTCAACTGCCGCAGGATTGCCAGTGGCAGAAGTGACAATTGCAAATGGCGAAATCGGGGCATCGTTAATCAAGTAGCCTTCTGGCGCCTTCGTTTCTTTCACGGTATACGTGCCTGTATCCAGACCCGCGAAGGTCGCAATACCATTTGCATCTGTGGTTGCTGTCTGAACCGCATTGCCTGAATCATTGTAGATTGTAAATGCTGCATCACTCAGCGGATTGCCCTGTGCATCCGTCTTCTGAAGATATGCAGTACCCTTATAATTGACAAAAGCACTCTGCGAGGTATTGACATGATAGATCGCCACTGCGGCATTTGTAACCTTAAAATAATGAGGCGTTGGGTCGAGTACATACCCCTGCGGCGCGCTTGTCTCTTCAAGATAATATGCGCCTGGCGTTGCTCTACTGATCGTGCCAAGACCAGAATCATTGGTTACGATACCTGTACGGCTCGCGGTATCTTCTATCGTAGTAAAGGCGTCGGGGCTGACCACTTGTCCAGCATCATTGACAGCACCGAGCGGCGCAGGTCCTATTAATTTATACGTTGCGCCACCAAGCGGGTTGCCTACATCGTCACTCTTATTGAAGAAGATAACAGTTCCATGCAAGAAATTTGGCCAAGTATCTCGCATGCTGCCATCTCCCGTAGGAATCTGAGGATAGATGACCGCTTCACTCGCATCGGATATCACAGCAGGAATGGAGACAGGCAGTACATAAGCGAGTCCAGGAACTTCAACAAAACCTGGAGGCGGCTGCATCTCAGCAATCCAATATGCTCCTGGTGTGATACCACTAAACGACACGAGACCATCAGGACCTGTTGTGATATCGCGAAGAATGTTAAATTGTGATGGATTGGTAATGCCTGGTGTTGTCGGATTTGTGTCCGTCAAGATGAACCGAGCACCCGCGACAGGTTGCCCTTCTAAGTCGGGAGGCAATGTCACATCACCGCCTACACCACCAGAATTCATCGTCTTTGTGATACGTAGCGCACCCTGTACATTGACACTCGTCAAATTCACAACCGAAGAAACCAAATCTGAGCCCAATGTAAATGCCACAGGTGATGTATTTAAGATATAGCCATCCGGTGCATCTGTCTCAATAAACCGATAATCTTCACCTTTTGCAAGACCCGTGACCGTAATGAATCCATTTACGTTGCTCGTATATCTCGTATCAATTCCAGATTGAGATACGAGCTGCCATATAGGTGCATCAGCACCATCTGGTATCACATACTCTTCCAAATCAAAAGTTGCACCTGAAAGTGCATTGCCATTTACATCTGTCTTCTGTAGCTGTACTTTCCCTTTGGAATTGGTAATTGTTGCACTTCCGTTTTTTGTGACATTGATATTCTGACCCACAAATAAAGCATCGCTCACGGCATAAGTCACCCAGTGACCATTTGAAAACTCTCTGAGTTTATAAGTACCCGTTGCAATATTGTTGAATTTAATCTGACCATTGGCATCCGTTGTCTGCTGTATCTGTACGAGGTTGCCCTTTGCATCAAACAAGCCAAATAAGACACCATCCATCGGCTGTTTTGTATCCGCAGTAAGTTTATTTATAGTAAAACTAGTAAGACTTCCCTTGAGTACACCACCAGCATCTTGTACTTTTACCGTCGTATAGGATTGATAATCATTATCCATATGGCTGTTATTGTCGGAGTTAATCGTCACATCATTGTGTATCTGCGTGCCTGTACTTGCTGTAGTATTGAGCATCAATGACGCCCTAAAAGACAGCACGTAAGCGCGATCGATTGTCTGATAATTGCCAATCAAAGAGACGATTAATTCGAGTGCCCCCGTAACTGGGTTTGGCGCATAAGTATACGTATAGTCCGTACCAAGGACAAGCGGACTCGATGTATCAGAGGTCAACACACCCTTTTCATTTACGATGGTCGGATATACCGCAATCGTATCGGTCTGAATCGTCTGTGCACTATTATTGTCGGCAGGCTTCGTCAATGGACTTCGTGGCGTATCCGTCACAACAACATTGCTCGTCGTTGACTGACTTGGATTGATTGTTACATTCCAGTACATATATCCGTCAGACGTACCTTGTGAACCAGATTTCTCGACTAAATTACCACCATGATTTGGAGATACTGTCGCGGTGAGTTCATGATCTACCGAGTTATCATTGTGAAGAATGGCTGAATTTGTATAGCTCGGCGCAATATCTTGACCAACAAGGCTCGTCTGATATTCTACTAAATATCTGCCCTCAGGCGTAAGTCCCGATTGTGTCACTGTATCGGGGAACTTGATATTGATCGCTGTAGATCCAGGATTTGAGTCAGGAGAATCTATCGTAAGTGTTCCATATTCTGCCGCACTAAGTTCAGCGCCACGCACGATTGCGCCCGTTGCAGGCGTTACCGTGTAATGATAGATATGCAGCGAAGTTGGAATATAGACTTGCAGTTGATTCGAGTTTGGACTCACGATATTGTCCGTAATCGTTGCATTTTTTAGTGGCGTATTGGCATATCCAATTGGCACATCCCAAGTAATCGTCTTGGTTACCGCATTATAACTACCCGATTTCTGACCATTGTTGTCATCAATCGGTGTCGGCGTATAGGAAGACGTATCGTGACTTTCATAAGGTTTGTCATTGGTCGTCCAGTTCGAAGTCGCACTGTTGACAAATGGACCATTTGAAGCATCTGCTTGATATACAGAATTATAAGTGACGCGTAGTTCATGATTTGTTGGATTATATGCACCAATAAAAGTAATGGTGAAAATCTCAGGACTTGTCTGTGTCATTGCATAGGTATAGTCTGTCCCTGCCACCAATATTTTGTGAGGGGAAGCTGTCATATCTGTTACAACCAAGGTACTTGGATCCAAGTTGTGTGTTGAATCCAATCGATCCGTATACACCAAACCCGCCGAAGAATATCTGTCCGCATTGAGTTCCGCTTGCCAAGACAAGATCTTACTATCTGTATCAATCTTCGTTAATTGCTTGATGATACCTTGCTGCTTTACATTGGTCGTTGCACCAGCAGTCACACCTGTATCGTCGCGTTTGGCAGTATTGACAACAGGATAATTCGATACAACAATACCATTTGGATCATCATCTGGCTCTGGCGTAGCTGCATCAAAGCCCGTTGCATAGGTAGAATAGGCGATATTATATGGAATCGTCACATCACTATTGAACTTGATGGTAAATGCACCACCTGTCGGTTCATTGAGTTCGATTACCGTATATAAGGAAGAATCAATCGGTGTGGCACTCTGCACAGGATTTCCATTTGCATCAAAACTGACAGGATAGATTTGTACAGAAGCTGGATTAAATCCAACATGCCCATAGTCTGCGGGAGCTCCAGGATCCCCATAATATAGATTTGGATCATAGATATCCGTTACACTTGCATTTGCTGCTGGTACAGATGCTGCATTGTAGTTGTATCTAAGCTGCCATGAAAACGTCTGTCTCTTGGCAGGGCTCTGTCCTGGAATCGTCTCCGTGCCAGTACCTACAGAAATCTTATCAAGCGCGCTACCAAAATTGGCATTGACCGTAGAGGTCGCCGCGGCAGGCGTTGTCACTTCATTGGATGTCAGATAGGCATTGTTCGTAAATGAATAAGTACCGCCCGTCTCTGCCAGTGAATTTTTATCGATTCCTGTCGTATAGATGACTTCATAGGCATCCGAAATCGTCCCATTAAAGGTGACGCCATACGGTGCATTTGTATCATAGGTATAGTCTGTTCCCTCAGTCAATGGTGCAGATTCACTACCTGGCACAAGATTGCCGTATAAATCAACACTTACTTTCTTCACAACAACCGATGGCGGAAGGAGATGGGCTGGAAATGTATCCGTTACCTTTGCCCCCGTCAAGGTCGATAGCGATTTGTTGGCAATGACCGTCCATGTGATATTGTTTGGACTGTGATTGGCGTCTGTTACACCATTTTTCTCTATTGTTGAATTGGTCTGAGGTTTTACATTGATATCTGCAGTTAGATTATCTTCACTTGGAATGACAATCTGCGTATCGCCAGGATGATCAATGCCCGTTGTACTCAGACTCCCCTGAAAATGAAGGTCACCTGTGACTGTACCTGCAGTCGTCACGGCATCCGTAAATGTGATATGAACGAGACCGCCCGTCTTTCCACTGGGATCAGGATCAACATCGAAAATACCATATTCAACGTCATTATCATCATATAAAGGCACCGATTTCACGCCTTGCTGAATTGCAACAGTGGTGGGCAGGATAATATCATAATAATCACCACCATGAATACTAGGTGTAATATTATTCGGAATTGTAATATCCGTTGAAAAATTAACAACGGAGTCAATCGTCGGATCTGTTACAGGCTGTCCTTTACTATCCTGAAAGGAAAGTTGTAAATTACTCGTGATGGAGTCATTATTTGGGTCTGAAAAATAGCTCCGAATATCATTGCCGATTGTAGCAACAGGTGCTGTATCTGCAGCATAAGATTCCAGTGGGATATACCCCGTATAAGAAAATAAAGATACCACTGTCATGATTACCAATAGGTATGCCAACGCTTGCGATTTACTTCTGCTCATCATAACTTCTACTCCCTATGACAACAACGCTACTATTATTTACGGCTATGATTTCTTCAAGATGCCCTTCGTATCCATGTTAATCCATGTTGATCTATGCGTATCTCAAATAGTTAGATAAACTATATCATTTGTCAGAATTAATATCAATGTATGACAACTAAATGCGCGAATTTGTAACGTTAATATCAAATTCGTGTATTTTAGAGACACGAAAAATCCCGCACATTTATAATGTACGGGATAAAATGATGTATTTTTATTGTTTTAGATTTAGAAGGTTGCCCTTAGTCGTCTTGCTTTTCTTCCGTTGCATGGAATAAAGCTTCTGCACCATCCCACTCACTGATGATTGTTGGGATTACTTTGTAGAGATCTCCAACGATACCATAGTCAGCAACTTCGAAAATTGGTGCATCTGGATCCTTGTTGATTGCAACAATGATGTCAGAACTTGACATACCTGCAAGATGCTGGATAGCACCAGAGATACCACAAGCGAAGTAGATTGTTGGCTTAACGGTTGTACCAGTCTGGCCAACCTGATGGCTATGATCAATCCAACCATTGTCGACTGCTGCACGGCTTGAACCAACAACTCCGCCAACCTTGTCCGCAAATTCCTTGATGAGCTCAAAACCAGAAGCATCACCAAGACCACGACCACCAGATACGATGATATCAGCATCTGTAAGGCTTACGATTTCCTTTGAAGATTTTACAACTTCTAGAACCTTCGTACGGATATCTGCATCGCCTAGGTTTGGTGTGACAACAATCGTCTCACCTGTTGCGCCTTCATGACGGTCACGCTTTGACATAACGCCTGGACGTACCGTTGACATCTGTGGACGCGTTCTTGGGCAGATGATTGTAGCCATTAGGTTACCACCAAATGCTGGACGTGTCTGCTTGAGTCCTGTATCATCTGAGTTTGGATCAAGTGTCGATGTATCTAGTGTCGTATTCTTGTTGGCATAATCGATGTAGCTTGATACTCTTACGTCGAGTTTTGTACAGTCAGCAGTCAAACCAGTGCTGAGTCTTGCAGCGACTCTAGGCGCAAGGTCACGACCGATATGTGTAGCACCGAAGAGAACGATCTCTGGCTTGTACTCGTCGATTGCTTCCTTTAGAACCTTTGTGTAACCATCTGTTGTGAAGTTCTTGAGTAGTGGATTCTCGATGACATAGACGCCATCCGCACCATACTCGAAACATTCCTGAGCAAGACCCTTTACATCATCGCCAACGAGAACAGCATAGACCTTTGTCTCTGCGCTAATCTCACGAGCAAGTCTTCTACCTTCACCGATGAGCTCAAGCGCAACACCTTGAAGCTTGCCTTGACGCTGCTCAGCATAGACCCAGACGCCTTTGTATGCGCTTAAATCTACTTCTTCGACTTCTTTCTCGTCTACTTCAATCGCGTCAAATGGACACTTTGATACGCAGACCTTACAAGAAGTACACTTTGAGTTGATAACTGCGAGCTTACCAACCATATCAATTGCATCGAATGGGCATGCTTTTACGCATAGCTGGCATCCTTTACATTTTTCATTAATAACATTTACTGCCATTGGTCTCCCCCTCCTATATTACGTGCTTGGACTTGAGCCCAACAAGCAACTTATCTACAACTTCCTTCTCGCTATCGCCTGAAAGCATCTCACCCTTGCCCTTTGGAGCAGGTGTGAATGAACGATATACGTTGGTAGGAGAAGCTTCTAGACCAACTTCTTTATCTGTATCAACGCCTAGATCTGCAGCACCCCATGTAGGAATCTCAACCTTAACAGCATCGAAAATGCCACCAACACTCATGTATCTTGGTGTGTTGAGTTCCTTGATTGCGGTAAGCATGCAAGGTGTCTGAAGCTCAATAAGCTCATAACCATCTTCAAGCTGACGCTTTACAGTGATTGTCTTCTGATCGTCTGCAAGCTTGAATTCTTCCACGTAAGTAACCTGTGGCAAATCCAATTTCTCAGCAATCTGTGGACCAACCTGAGCTGTATCTCCATCAATCGCCTGACGACCAGCAAAGATAATGTCATATTCACCGATTTTCTCGATTGCAGCAGCAAGTGCATTGGATGTCGCCCATGTATCAGAACCACCGAGTGCTCTGTCAGAAGCAAGTACGCCTGCATCTGCACCCATTGCGAGGCATTCGATTAGCATATCCTTTGCCTGTGGAGGTCCCATTGTAACGATTGTGATATGTGTATCAGGATATTGATCCTTGATCTTGAGTGCTTCTTCAAGAGCATTGGCATCATCATGGTTGAGGATACTTGGAACGCCCTCTCTTACGAGTGTCTTTGTAACGGGATCGATTTTAATCTCGTTTGTATCTGGTACCTGCTTTGCGCAGACTATAATCTTAAGTGCCATTTCTTACCTCCTACTTACCGAACACGGATGCAGCAATAACGAGCTTCTGAGCCTCGGATGTACCCTCATAGATCTCCGTGATCTTCGCATCACGCATCATGCGCTCAACTGGGTAATCCTTCGTATATCCGTATCCACCGTGGAGCTGTACGCACTTTGTCGTTACGTACATTGCAGTCTCAGCAGCAAATAACTTCGCCATTGCAGACTCAGCAGAATATGGTACATGTCTGTCCTTCATCTCTGCAGCTCTGTAAACTAAGAGTCTTGCAGCGTCGATTCTTGCCTTTAAATCAGCAACATCAAATCTCAATGCCTCCATGTCAGCAAGTCTCTTCTTGAATTGCTTTCTAGCTTTCATGTAATCAACCGTTACGTCGAGTGCACCCTGTGCAATACCGAGTGCCTGTGACGCGATACCGATACGACCACCATCAAGTGTTGAAAGAGCAACCTTAAAGCCCTTACCAAGATCGCCAAGTAAGTTTTCTTTTGGAACCTTACAATTGACAAAAATCAGCTCTGTAGTAGAAGAACCACAGATACCCATCTTATCTTCTGTCTTACCGATTGAGAAGCCTTCAAAGCCCTTCTCTACGATGAATGCACTGATGCCTCTTGTACCCTTTGACTTGTCTGTCATTGCCATGACAACGAAAGTATCAGCATATCCGCCGTTTGTTATAAATACTTTGGATCCGTTGAGAAGCCAGTGGTCGCCTTTATCCTCAGCCTTTGTCTGCTGTCCAGCAGCATCTGTACCAGCAGCTGGCTCAGTAAGACCAAATGCACCAAGCTTTCTTCCACTTGTAAGATCTGGAAGATACTTCTGCTTCTGCTCTTCTGTACCGAAATTGAAAATAGGCCATGCGCATAGTGATGTGTGAGCTGAGACGATTACGCCAGTTGTAGCGCAGACTCTTGAAAGCTCTTCTACAGTGATTGCATAAGATAGATTGTCTCCACCAGCACCACCATACTCCTTAGGAAAAGGTATGCCAAGCATTCCGAGCTTAGCCATCTTTTCCACGTTCTCCTCAGGGAAACGGTGCTCTGCATCCACATCAGCAGCGATAGGCTCTACCTCTGCTGTAGCGAATTCTCTGACCATCTTCCTGACAAATTCTTGTTCCTTTGTCAAACGAAAATCCATATTACTCCTCCTAATACCCTACAGTTCCAATATTTCTGTACACAACTAGTTTCATTTTCACGCAACAATAAATATAACACAATATATTGATAAATATTTAACAAATCTTGCGAAAAAAAAGATTTGTTTGGATAAATTTATGAAAATGTTAACGAAATGCACACAACTCTTATATTTTACTTTTATTGGCGACACTTTTCAATAGATTTTCGAAAACTTTGTTAAAAAAACATCAATCTTTTTTTCGAGGGAGAGAGATAACAGGGTGAAATTTTTAGGGTCGAAAGCAGCTCTAAAGTGATACCAACCTTACATCTCATGCGTTTTATTGCTATTATTTGTATTAAAATCGTATCGCATTAAGACAAAAAGCCGCCCCTGCGCAAATGTCGCAAGAACGGCTTTCTGTGCTGATTTATAGTTTTTCAATCTCCTCAATAGAAAGTCCCGTATATTTCTGAATAAGCGTTATATCCATACCATCAGCCTTCAAACTCATTGCAAAAGCAAGGGTTGTCTCGGACTTA
>JAISJM010000030.1 GCA_031261525.1 Eubacteriales Family XIII. Incertae Sedis bacterium | reverse complement strand
ACTGGAACACATAAAATCAAAGTAAAATTTGATCCAAGTGGAACATCTAAGACTTTCTATAATGCAAAGACGACCGCAGTTAAAAAAATCACAGTAAAAAAGTAAATCTGTGTTAAAATAAAAATAAAAAAATAGCCTGACACAGGATTGGCTCGTGTCAGGCTATTGCTAAATTATTGAATCTTCCAGTTACTCATACAAATCAGTATGTGCTAGATATGTTAGGCATCAACTTCTTCGAAGAGAACTGTTTCTTCTATAACTTCAACAGGCGGTGCAGCTTCAATCTCAGCAAGTACACGCTCATACTCTTTGAAGATTGCGTCTTTAATCTGATTTCTCGTCTCAGACACAAGCGGGTGGGCTATATCTCGATAGTCACCTTCGCCCATCTTTCTTGAAGGCATAGCAATAAATAACCCATTTTGTCCATCTATAATCTTGATGTCATGTACCACAAACACGTCATCAAAGGTTACAGAGACAATCGCCTTCATCTTTCCTTCATCGTTCACTTTTCTGATTCTTACATCGGTGATTTCCATATTGCCCTCCTTGGCCAAATGTCGGATACTGGTACCTCGATTTAAGCTGATATATATAATATTATATATACCAGTTTGATTACATATATGTGTACCAGTGAATGCACACATATATTATCATAAGCATGCATTGAATTGCAACAATATTACAAATGACAGAAAATTCAAATTATAATGCAGAACGATTTTAGATAAGGTCGTAAATGAGGTGAAATAATTTTTTTCATCCAGACATAGGCAAACGATGTGGATATGTGGTATTATTTATGTGTATGTTCAACTAAAGAAAGGACAAATAATGATAGATTATTCTACACTACGTCATGTACACTTTATTGGTATTGGTGGCATCGGCATGTCAGCGATTGCGGAGATTATGCTTAGAGAGGGCTATAAAGTCTCTGGATCTGACATGAATGAAAGTGAAATCACTGATAAGCTCTCGAGCCTTGGCGCTATGGTTTATTTAGGTCATAACGCTAAAAATGTCAAAGACGCAGACCTTTTAGTATTCTCAGCAGCGATTAAAGAAGACAATCCCGAGATGGTAAAGGCGCGTGAAAATGGAATTCAAATTGTAAGTCGTGCACAGATACTTGGCTCATTGATGCAAAGAAGTGGCAATAGCATTGGGGTTGCAGGTACACATGGTAAGACAACGACAACCTCCATGCTCTCATTGGTATTAAAAGCAGCTGATTTAGAGCCGACAATCTTAGTCGGAGGCAATCTAGGTGAGATAGGAGGCAACGTATTAGTAGGTAAAAATGATTATTTTATCACGGAAGCTTGCGAATACATGGATAGTTTCCTTAGTTTATGTCCCAAATATGCCATTATTCTCAATATTGATTCTGACCACCTCGATTATTTCGATGGCATCGACCATATCGTCTCATCTTTTAAGAAATTTGCTCATTTAGTGCCTGATGATGGTGCTGTTATCGCCTATGATGCCAATCCATTTGTAAAAAGTATGTTGAAAGATCTCGATCGCCCCGTTATTACTTTCGGTTTCCACGAAGGTTGTGATTATTGTGCAGACAATATCGTATTTATGAATGATGGTATGCCTTCGTTTGATGTCGTATATAAAGGTGATACGATTGCGAGTGTTGAGCTGAAGATTCCAGGTGAGCACAATATATGCAACGCACTTGCGGCATTTGCAGGGGCTCATGTCTGTGGTGTTGATCCGATTCATATCAGTCAGACATTGTCGGCATTTACAGGCACAAAAAGGCGATTTGACGTGCTTGGTGATACGATGTCGGGGATCAAGATTGTGGATGATTATGCACATCATCCCACGGAGATTAAAGCAACGATTAAGGCTGCTCGAAAGATGCCACACAATAAATTGTGGATTCTTTTCCAGCCCCATACGTATACGAGGACATTTGCACTACACGATGAATTTGCGGAGGCATTAAGTGCTGCAGACAATGTTGTGCTTGCCGAGATTTATGCTGCGCGAGAAAAGAACATCTCAGGTGTCAATTCAAAGAGCATTGCGGATTCGATTCGAGATCTTGATGGTACGGCACATGCCTTTTATATTGAGACATTTGAAGAGATTGCAAAGTTTGTCTACAACAATACATCGCGTGGCGATTTGGTTCTGACAATGGGTGCAGGCGATATCTATAAGATTGGACAGATGATTATGGATCTCGATAGAGCTAGTAATTTGAAGAGGTGAGCATGTCAGATAACGAAATAAATGAATATTACGAACATGTCAAAGCTCGCCGATTACGCATCAATTTTGCTCATGCTAAAAATGGTGTCGAATTCATCAATATTGAAAATGCATATATCGATGAAGACGTTACGATTGGCGCGGGCACAGTCATTGGACCAGATGTTGTGCTAGAAGGCAAGACCGTGATCGGAGACAATTGTCATATTCGTCAAAATACGCGTATCAAGGATTCACAGATTGGAAACCATACAACCGTTGATCAGAGTGTTGTGCTTCAATCGAAAATTGCCGATGATACGAAAATTGGACCATTTGCATACGTAAGACCTGGTAGTGATATCGGTAGCCATGTGAAGATTGGCGATTTTGTTGAGATTAAGAATTCCGTCATCGGTGATGGTACGAAAGTAAGCCATCTCACGTATGTTGGTGATTCCGATCTTGGAAAAGGAATCAATCTTGGCTGTGGCGTGGTATTTGTCAATTATGATGGCGTTGCAAAGCATCGCAGTACAATCGAAGATGAGGCATTTATCGGTTGTAATACCAATATTATCTCACCTGTTACTGTTGGTGAAGGGGCATATATCGCAGCAGGTACTACCATCACGAAGGATGTTGGTCGTGATGATTTTGCAATTGGTAGAGTGAGACAAGAAAATAAAGTCGGCTTTGCCTCAAAGATGAGAATGTTATTTACTGAGAAAAAAGAAAAAAGTAATAAGGGAGGCAAGTAAGCATGAAACATGGTGTGTTTGAAGATTTTAAGGTGTTCACAGGCAATTCTAATCCTGAGTTAGCTGAGGAGATCGCTGCAATCATGGGGAAGCCGATTGGTCAGTCTACAGTTGAGAAATTCTCTGATTGCGAGATTTCTGTCAGTTTGTGGGAGACGGTCAGAGGACTTGATGTATTTATTGTTCAGCCAACTTGTGGCAATGTAAATGATACGCTGATGGAGCTGTTAATTATGGCTGATGCGATGAAGAGGGCTAGTGCCGGTAGAATCAACGCAGTTATTCCATATTATGGCTATGCGCGTCAAGATCGTAAAGCAAAAGCAAGAGACCCGATTACAGCAAAACTTGTCGCTGATTTATTGACGGCTGCGGGCATCGATCGTGTGATATCAATGGATCTACATGCTTCACAGATTCAAGGGTATTTTAACATTCCTGTCGATCATTTGCTAGGAATTCCAATTTTGGTAAAATATTTTAGAAAAAGAAAACTGGAAGATTTGGTTATCGTATCACCAGACCATGGAAGTGTTGTCAGAGCACGTAACATGGCACAGCCTCTAAATGCTCCAATAGCAATCGTTGACAAGAGAAGACCACGTGCAAATGTCAGCGAAGTTATGAACATCATCGGTGACATCGAAGGAAAGACTTGCCTGCTCGTCGATGATATGATTGACACTGCAGGAACCATTACAAATGCCGCACATGCACTGAAAAAATATGGTGCAAAGAGTATCTACGCATGTGCAACACATGGTATCTTATCGGGACCAGCGATGGATCGTATCGCAAATTCTCCAATTGAAGAGATGGTTCTTCTGAATACAGTGCCAATTGATCCCGCAAAATGTATCGACAAGATTAAGTTATTATCGGTTGCGCCACTGTTTGCAGAAGCAATGGCTAGAATTTTTAGCAACGACTCTATTAGTGGACTCTTTGGGAATAAATAACATGCACATTATCGTAGGTCTCGGAAATCCGGGAAAGCAATATGAAAATACAAAGCACAATGTCGGTTTTATGACCATCGATCAAATCGCGGATAAGCTCGATATCACGGTCAATAAATTGAAACACAAGGCACTCGTTGGCGAGGGTAGAATTGGTACATCAAAGATTATGCTCGTAAAGCCACAGACTTATATGAATCTTTCAGGAGAGAGTGTGAGTCAACTGATCAATTATTTCAATATTGATTTAGAAGACTTGACGGTTATCTATGACGATATTGATATCCCCATTGGTGCACTACGTATCAGGAAAAGTGGTAGTGCGGGCACGCACAATGGTATGCGCAACATTATCTATCATCTCAATGATGATAGTTTCAATCGTATTCGTATCGGAATCGGTAAAGATCGCGGACAGATACCTTTGGCAAACTATGTTACGTCGGGATTTGATAAATCCGATGTGCCTGTGATTGAGGAGACGATTCTCAAGGCACGCGATGCAAGCATTGCACTTGTTGAAAGTGGCATTGAGCATGCGATGCGAAATTACAATATCGGAAAAGGACGGTTGCTTGGATAATTATGATCAAGACAATAACAGGCTTAGATGACATTCAGATATCTGCTGTTGCAGGTGATTTTCTACATAAGAAATCACCTGCTCTTTTTGTTGTTTCTTCTTTACCAAAGGCAAAAGAACTCGCACTTGATTTTTCATTTTTTATGCCAAAGAAAGATGTCTTTATTTTACCAGACGAAGATCCGTTTTTCTTACAGTTTGAAGCGAGAAGTTCCGATAGAGTACATGACCGATGCATTGCCATCGCATCGATGATTCAGGCGCGTGATGCGATTTATATTGCGCCAATCAATGCGGTTCTGAAGAAGATTATGCCAATCGGTTCCTATTCGAGCTATGTGATTTCTTTCACAAAAGAGAAAGAGATTGATTTGGCTGACGTCAGAAATAAACTTGTTGTTGCGGGTTATCAGCGTGTCTCAATGGTTGAGTTACAGGGGCAGTGGGCACTGCGTGGCGACATTCTCGACATTTTCCCCGTCGGTTTTGATGACCCCGTTCGAATTGATTTGTTTGATACAACGGTGGAACGGATTCGCCGTTTTGATCCAGTGACACAGCGTTCTCTACATGGTGAAATTGACAAATTATCGGTCTATCCAGCAGAGCAACTATTAATTGATGATGCGTCAGCACGCGATGCAAAGCAGGGCATTCACGATGCCTATACGCAAGCGATGAAGCGTGGCAATGATCTTTCTTATGAATTGAGCAAGAAACTTGAAACATTGATTTCCTATATTGACAATCGCGACAATTATCAGTTACTCGAAAATTATATCCATTATTTCTATCATAAGCCTCAGACGTTACTCGATTATTTAGTCATGCCACTGACGTCAAACGCCGATATTTTCATCTTGGATCCTGAACATATCAACAATGTGCTCACACTAAGACGCAAAGAATCTTCGGAAGATTTTGAAGCATTGCTGATGAAGGGTCATGCGATCGCAGAGGATTTTCAATCTTATCCTGAAGCGGAAACGGTCGAACAGTTCTTTGAACAATATGAGAAACAATGGCGCGTAGCAAAGAAAAATGTTGCAAATATATATAATATCTCCCAGTTCTCAGAGCAAAAGAATGCAATCAATTATATCGTCAAGCATCCGATTAAGATGCTTGGTAATCTGAGTATCCTTGAAGATGAACTGAAACGATATCTTGATTCTGGATTCGAGACGACAATTGTCTATTCCGCAGAGGATAAGGAAAAGAGTCTCGGCGAATTTCTCTCTCAGCGTGGGCTAAAAGGGAAAGTAAAACTTCGCCAAGGCAGTCTCGTCGAAGGTATTGAGCTTACGGACCAGAAGAAAGTCTACCTCTGGGAAGGGGATATCTTTAAGACTTATAAACGAAGGCGTAGACGAATCTCCAGTGAGCACACGCAGCAGATACAATCTTTTACAGACATCAAATCTGGCGATTTTGTCGTGCATGAGACACACGGTATTGGTAAATATTTAGGCGTCAATACCTTGACAGTTCAAGGCGTCACACGTGATTTTCTAAAGATTGCCTATGCGGGCACAGATATCTTGTATGTTCCAGTCGACCAGATGAGTCTTGTCCAGAAATATATCGGTGGCGGCGAACATCTACCTCGGGTCAGCAATCTCTCTACAGATACCTGGAAACGAACAAAAGCCAAGGTCAAAGAAGACGCTTACAAGATGGCAGAGGAATTGATTGAATTATCTGCCAAGCGAATGTCGCGAAAAGGGTTTGCATTTTCACCTGACACGGTCTGGCAACATGATTTTGAGGAAGCTTTTCCATATGAGGAGACAAATGACCAACTTCGAGCCATTTCATCCATTAAGTCCGATATGGAACGACCCATTCCCATGGATCGGCTCATATGTGGCGATGTCGGTTATGGTAAGACGGAAGTTGCAATGCGAGGTGTCTTCAAATGCGTGTCTGATTCGAAACAGGCTGCAATTCTTGTACCAACGACGATACTTGCGGGTCAACATTATGAGACATTTAAAAAACGATTTAAGGATTATCCATTTCGGGTCGAGGTAATTTCAAGGTTTAAGACGCCCGAACAACAGAAGAAGATTATCAAAGATCTAAAGGCGGGTGCTGTTGATGTCATCATCGGTACACATCGTCTGATATCCAAAGATATTGAATATCATGATCTTGGTTTGCTTGTCATTGATGAAGAACAACGCTTTGGCGTTGCGCATAAAGAGAAAATCAAGCATATGAAAGAAGATGTCGATGTCATCACGCTCAGTGCAACACCAATTCCTAGGACGCTCAACATGTCACTCGTCGGTGTCAGAGACATGGATTTAATAGAAGAACCACCTGAAGATCGATATCCAGTACAGACATATGTCGTTCCTGAGACAGATGATATCTTGGGTGAGACAATTAGGCGGGAGATTGAGCGAGACGGACAGGTATTCGTTGTGGTGCCGCGTATCAGTGGTATTGCACGAGTTGCGGAGACAATTAAAGCGCTTTTACCTGAGGCGCGCGTTGCTGTAGGTCATGGTCGGCTCGGTCCACAAAATTTAGAAGATATCATGCTTGATTTTATTGATGGTCAGATTGATGTATTGATTGCGACGACGATTGTTGAGTCTGGTCTGGATATCCCAAG
>JAISJM010000169.1 GCA_031261525.1 Eubacteriales Family XIII. Incertae Sedis bacterium | reverse complement strand
TAACATGCAAAAATCTGATTGTTAGCTTGGTATTGTATCTGAAGGAATTTGCAAAAAAGTTTCGTAAGCGAAATAAGCATATACATTTAGAACTTATTTTGGTTGGTGGTGCATCTGTTCTCGCAAATTATGGATTTCTGAATATTTAATGAAAGTAGGCTCAATGGATTTACAACAATTCTACGAAGGAAAGTCTTTTGATACATATGAATATCTTGGTGCTCATTTTGTACAAGATGGCGTCGTTTTTCGCACCTATGCGCCCAATGCACGGCAGATAAGCTTGGTAACAAATTTCAATAACTGGGAAGAGATTCCTTTGATTAAGACGCTTGATGGCAACTTTTGGGAAGTATTTGTACAGGGGGCGCATCGAGATCAGCTTTATAAATTCAGGATATATTCAGATGATACACACTATGTAGATCATAGCGATCCTTATGGATATCATATGGAAGTACGCCCCTTTAATTGTTCCGTTGTCTATGGACTGGACGATTATTTTTTTCACGATGCACACTGGTTAGACCAGCGTACCGATTGCAAAGATAAGCCACTCAATATCTATGAATTACACATGGGCTCTTGGCGCAAACCATCGGAGAAGCAGGACGATTGGTATACTTATCGTCAGGTGGCAGACATGCTCGTGCCTTATGTGAAGGAAATGGGCTATAACTATATTGAAGTCTTGCCGCTTAGTGAGCACCCCTCGGATGAGTCTTGGGGATATCAAAATACAGGATTCTTTAGTCCAACATCGCGGTATGGCTGGCCCGCAGACTTAAAGTATTTTATTGACATCTGTCACAGGCATAACATTGGTGTCATCATGGATTTTGTGCCTGTACATTTTGCGATTGATGATTTTGCATTGAAAAATTATGACGGTACACCGTTGTATGAGCACCGAGATCCAAGCGTGGGCGTGAGCGAATGGGGCAGTTACAACTTTTGGCATGAACGCGGAGATGTTCGAAGTTTTCTGCTGTCGGCTGCAAATTATTGGATTCATGAATACCATTTTGATGGGATCAGAATTGACGCAGTTAACAACTTGATTTATTGGCAGGGCAATAGCGATCGCGGTGAAAATCGATTTGCGATTCAATTTCTACGGGATCTTAATTCAGGCTTGAAAGAGATGCATCCAGGTGTTATTCTTGCAGCGGAAGATTCGTCAATATATGGAGGCGTTACCAAACCTGTAGATGAGGGTGGTCTTGGCTTTGATTACAAATGGGCAATCGGCTGGATGAATGACACGCTGAATTATTTTAAGACACCGCCTGAGAAAAGGGCGATTCATCGAGGAAAACTGACTTATACGATGGATTATTTTTATTCTGAGAATTTTTTACTGCCACTATCCCATGATGAGGTCGTGCACGGGAAGGCGAGCATTGCGCAGAAAATGTATCGTGCACCTAGCAGCCATTCTCGCGACGACAGTCAGCCCCATGAGATTCGTTCTTCCAACGAAGATGGTAATCCCCAGAATCTACGATCTCCCCAGATAGAGAAACTCGCACATGCGCGTACGCTCTATCTATATATGTATACGCATCCTGGTAAGAAGCTCAGTTTTATGGGCAATGAGCTTGCGACATTTGCAGAATGGGATGCGAAATCAGCGTTGCCATGGGAATTATTAAGTAATCCATCACATGGGCAATTCCATCGTTTTATGCATGATTTGAACCATGTGTATCTACATCATTGTGCACTGTGGGAAGATGATTATGCTCGTAATGGTTTTCGGTGGCTTCAGACAAGAGTTGCCAAGTGCTCGGACGATTCGGAAAGTGAGCGACAAAGTATTGATGCAATCTTCGCCTATGAACGGGTATCTGCGAATCAACGCGTTGTGACAGTTTTGAATCTCAGCAATCAATTTATGGAAGGACTTCAAGTTGAGATTTCTGATGCAACCAGTCTCGATTTGATTATTGCAACAGATGATGTGATTTATGGTGGCGATTGGCATTATCATCATAAGCAGGAAGCTGTTATGGACGGTTTTGTGATACTTGATTTTGGCGCATATTCTGGTCGATGTTATGCTACGAAGTAAAAATCGGACAGTGGTTTCTATTCGTCTTTCTTGCTTCTTGGGGATTCTTGATTCAGTATCATTGATTATCCTTGTCGTTTATCTAATATGGAAGCGGTGGAGGCATATAATCAGTCGCAGGATAAAAAACTCTTTCAATTTAGAATTGAAAGAGTTTTTTGTTATAACTTAGTAAAGACATAATTATAAAAACTATAGTGGAACCTCTGAATCTTCAATTTCATAAATATCTCTCGTGTTAATCAACTCACCACCGATTACTTTCTTCGCAATCATTCTCTCTTGAGTGGCTACTGATCCAGTAGAAGCAGATTTACCAATTTCATAACTTGATGTAACAAGACATGTCACTGAAATTAGTAGTGCGATTACTATGCCAGCAACCACAGCGGAAATTGCCTTATTTTTACTTATTGTCATTTTAGAGCCTCCTTCTATTATTACAAATATTGCAAAAAATTAATCAAATTGATTAAGTATTTTTATTATAATCATTGTTTCTCTTGAAAACATTAATTTAACAATATATTCAAAATTAATTAACATTATAGATATATTTGTTATATGTTTGAAATGATGAAATATTTTTAATGATTACAAAATATTATTTATAAATAACCTGATAATTCCCTGATAATTATTTTATATACTCTTTTTGTAAGCAAAACTTGCTGATATTTATGATATACAGCAGATTGAAAACAAAAGGAGTTTTTTTTAATGGACACAATATTATCAACAACAAATTTAACAAAGAATTTTAATGGGCATCCGGCAGTCAACAATGTTTCACTGACTATTCCCGAGGGATATGTCTATGGATTGCTTGGTCCGAATGGTGCAGGAAAATCCACGCTATTAAAGATGTTATGTGGAATCACTAGCCCAACTTCGGGCGAGATTACCTTTGATCACCATCCTTGGTCAAGAAATGCACTCGTATCAATGAGTGCGTTGATTGAACAGCCTCCGATATATGGAAATCTAACAGCATATGACAACCTGCTAGTTCGGACAAAGGCATTAGGTGTGTCATCAGAACGAATTGATGAGGTTCTAAAAATCGTAAGCCTTACCAATACAGGAAAGAAAAAAACAAAACAATTCTCACTTGGTATGAAGCAGCGACTTGGAATTGCGCTCGCACTTCTGAACAAACCGAAACTTATGATTTTAGATGAGCCAACCAATGGTTTGGATCCGATTGGTATTCAAGAACTTCGTGGATTAATCCGTTCCATTGCAAAGCAGGGAACGACTGTTATCGTATCCAGTCATATCTTATCTGAAGTTGCACATACGGTAGATATGATTGGCATTATTGCAGATGGTAAACTTGGCTATGAAGGTCTGATTCCAACAGATGAACGTACATTAGAGACATTGTTCAATGATGTCGTACGCAATATATAAAGGAGAAATGGACAATGATAAATTTATTACAAAGTGAAATTACCAAGGGGAAAGGTATGTTTTCACGAGTAGCTCCGATATTGATTCCCGCAGTTGCAGCACTTCTGTCATTATTTTTGATGTCAGGTTCCTTTGCGCAAATTAATACATACAATTGGTGGTATACATGCCTTGCACCTGTGGCGATTGCCTTGTTATGCTCCAATTTAATTGGGCCTGACCGTAGATTGCATTGGCAGAATATCGATGTATTACCGCAAAAAAGAGGAAGTACTTGGGATGCGAAGGTGATTTTAGGAATCTTGATTTTAACAATCAGTAATTTTTTCTTATTTATCATTACAACCATTGCAGGTGTTGTATTTGGGCAAATGTATTCAATTTCGGTCGGAATTACATGTTTGATTATCATGGTAATCTCATTTGCATGGATGATTCCTTTCGGTATGTTTCTGTATTCACGATTTAATTCTGCTACATGCTTTATTGTATTGTTGCTCATCAATGTGATTGGCTCGATTCAACCTGTTGCAGGTGGAAAGTTCTGGTTTCTGCCTATGGCAATTCCTGCAAGGCTCATGTCTGCGATGATTGGTATCAATCCGAATGGAGTATTGCTTGAACCAAATAGTCCATTATATGATACAAGTGTCATCTTGCCAGGGCTTGTAATCTCTATTGTAACATTTGCGATTGCTTACTTATCTACAAGAGTATGGTTTTCAAAGAAAGGAGCATAAACAATGACATTTGCACATATATTGTCTGCTGATATAAAAAAGTTAAGTAAGACTTCTTTTTTTCTCATACACCTACTGGTTCCAATTGCTGTAGCGGTTGTATTCACGATTTATACGGCGATTACACTTTATAAGACACAGGCGCTTGTAATCGCATACTTTCAGGTGATTGCGATTGCATTTCCAGTTATTGCAGCGATTATAAGCTCACTTGTTATAGATCAAGAAATGGATGCAGGTGATGGATATTATATTCTGAGTGCACCATCACGAATCAAAGTCCTTTCGAGTAAATTATTGATTATGATATGCGCTGGACTTTTCTCAAGTTTATTAACGGGCATTTGTTTTGGTACCAGTTTGATGGTCATTCGCGGTGCATCTATCGTGCTATTATCCCAATGTATGATTTCTTCGATTATCATCTGGGCATGTACGATCTTTCTATATATATTTCAGACCTTACTCT
>JAISJM010000140.1 GCA_031261525.1 Eubacteriales Family XIII. Incertae Sedis bacterium | reverse complement strand
CATTACATCGATGTGCAATTTTATGGGTATTGTCGAAAGCCTCTGGAACCTCTGGAAATAGCTTACGCATCTCGTCCTCTGACTTTAGATAGAATTGATCCGAACCAAAGGAATATTTTCCATCTTGCCTGAGTGTCTTGCCCATCTGGATGCACATGAGGACTTCTTGCGCCTTGGCATGCTCTTGCTTTGTATAATGCACATCGTTTGTCACAACCAATCCGATATCCAGTTCTTTCGACATCTTGATTAACTGTGGATTGTAGATTTCTTCCTCTTCGAGACCTTGATATTGAAGTTCTAAAAAGAAGTTATCTTTTCCAAAAATGTCAACGTAGTTCAGCGCTTCTTTCTTTGCCTTCTCGTAATCATTATTTAAAATCGCCTGTGGCACACGACCTGCAATACATGCAGATAAAGCAATGATACCGCTAGAATACTGTCTTAGAAGATCCTCATCAACTCTCGGTTTGTAGTAATATCCCTTTGTATAAGCAGCGGATACGAGCTTCATGAGGTTGTGATAACCCTCATCATTTTCTGCCAACAGAATCAGATGTCCCGATTTACGGTCTTCCTCTGTATCTCTATCCGTCATCGTTCTTGCCGCGGTATAGACTTCACAACCGAGAACAGGGTGAATGCCTTGCGCTTTCGCATATTCCCAGAAGTCAATGACGCCGAACATATTGCCATGATCGGTGATGGCGATGGAATCCATACCCATTTCTTTGGCGGAATCAATTAAATCCTTAATCTTGGCGGCACCGTCAAGAAGGCTTTTTTCAGTGTGAACGTGTAAGTGTGTAAACAATTTTTATGCTCCTTATTTATGTTGTTGGTGGTGAAGATGGAATGTCGCCGAAGTGCGTAATAGCAAGTTGTTCGGCGGCATCAGCTGGAACTTTTTTATATACGTATAGTCTGATTAAGGCATAGGCGACGGAACAAAGCGGTACTCCGAGAATGATACCACCTGCACCCCATAGCGTACCGCCTGCCATAACGGCGACGATGACCCATAGACCAGGTAGTCCGATGGATTTACCGACTACCTTCGGATAGATGAAGTTGTTGTCTATCTGCTGGAATATGATGATAAAAATGACGATTGCTAAACTATCCCAGAAGCTTGATGTCAGTAAGATTAATGCTGCAAGCGTTGTGCCTGTAATGACACCAATCGCTGGAATCAATGCAAAGAACAGGACAATCACACTGACCATCAATGCATATTGACTATTGATAAATAGCATCGCGATGAACGTAGAAACGCCCGCAATACACGCTTCGATACATTGACCAGCCACAAATTTCTCAAAGATGTCTGCACTTAATGCGGACACTTTTAGAATCTGAATCGTCGGCTTCTTTCCAACCGTTGCAAGCAATAATAATTTACTTTGTCTAATTAGTTTTTCTTTGGCAGCCAACGCCATAATTGCGAAAATCGTACCAAGAAATGCGTTGACAACACCACCAAACAATGCTGATAAGAACTTTGTTGCCCCACCTAAAGCACCAACACTGGCATTTTTAATGGCATTTTGTAGTTCATGTTGATATTGTGAGATATAGGTATAGGCTTGTTTAATTACTTCATCATATTCTTTATTGCCTGTGCCCTCATTCATGAACTTTAAGATTCTTCTATATAAACTTGGTGTCTCTTTCATGATAAGTTCCGTTGTCTTTACAATCTCTGGAATAATCAGCGCAACAATGAGGACAACAAATCCTAAAATGACAAACAAGGTGATTAAAATTGAAATGGTACGTCTCGCGCCAAAGGGAAGTCTCTTTAATAGATGCTTCTCTAAAAATTTGATTGGAATCCCCATCACAAAAGCAATACATCCACCAATGATAAACGGCATGAATACATGAAGAATATATAAAATGGCGCCCCAAACCAAATCATAATGCATGACGGCAAAGATTACCAAACCAGCAATGATAAATAAAACGATATAGTTTTTGAGTTCTTTCAATTTTTTCAAAATTTGTCTGCCCTTGCTTGCTTAATTTTTCAGTGAGTGGATTGGTGCGGGAATCTTACCACCACGCCCAATCATCTTGGATGGACTACGTCTGTTGATTGGCATCACGGGACCATATCCGAGTAAACCGCCAAAATCTAGTTCTTCACCTTCTTTTAGACCAATTGCAGGAATGACTCTCACGGCTGTCGTCTTCTGATTGACCATGCCGATTGCCGCTTCGTCAGCAATCATCGCCGAGATAATATCTTCGTGCGTGTCGCCAGGAATGACAATCATATCAAGACCGACAGAACAAACGGCGGTCATTGCTTCCAGTTTTTCCAAAGTTAGGGATCCACTTCTTGCTGCAGCAATCATGCCTGCATCTTCTGAAACGGGGATAAATGCCCCTGATAGACCTCCGACTGAAGAACTTGCCATGACACCACCTTTTTTGACCGCATCATTCAGCATTGCGAGTGCAGCAGTTGTGCCATAGCCACCAACCTCTTCAAGACCAATGGCTTCTAAGATGTGCGCCACGCTGTCCCCAATTGCAGGTGTTGGTGCAAGACTCAAATCAACAATTCCAAACGGTACACCAAGCATCTCAGACGCTTCTGTACCGACCATCTGTCCCATACGCGTAATCTTAAATGCAGTCTTCTTGATAATCTCTGCAATCTGCGTCAAATCCGCATCATCTGGTGCTTTCTTCAATGCGGCTCTGACAACACCTGGACCAGAGACACCTACGTGAATCACAACGTCAGGCTCGCCCGTTCCATGAAAGGCACCCGCCATGAATGGATTATCTTCAACCGCATTACAAAATACAACGAGTTTTGCAGCACCGATACATTGTCTATCTTTCGTAAGTTCGGCACATGCTCTGACAATCGGACCCATCTTTGCAACGGCATCCATATTGATACCGCCTTTTGTCGATCCGATATTGACAGAGGAACAGACGTGATCCGTCTCCGCAAGCGCACGAGGAATGGATTCGATCAGTTCGCGATCTCCAGGGGAAAACCCTTTCTGAACAAGCGCACTATATCCACCGATGAAATTGACACCAACCGTCTGTGCTGCGCGTTCAAGCGCATGTGCATATTTTACAGGATCTCCACCAGAAACACCTGCCAAAATGGCAATGGGCGTCACAGAGATACGTTTATTGATAATCGGGATACCATATTTCTTTTCAATCGACTCACCCACGGCAACCAAATCCTTTGCACGCGTTGTAATCTTATTGTATACTTTTTCGCAACTGCGATCGATGTCTGTATCGGCACAATCCAAAAGAGAAATACCCATCGTTGTCGTACGGATGTCCAGATTCTCTTCCTGAATCATCTTTATTGTCTCCATAATGTCAGACAAATTATGCATTCTATATTCTCCACTATTCTACTATATTCAAAATCAGTTCTCACATATGTTATATTCGTGTTATATTATATTCGTGTTATATTATATTCGGTGCATCGAATTAAAGATATCCTCATGCATCACATGAATCTCCATTCCTTGGACATTTGCGGATAATCTTTCTCGTAATTCATCAATTTCAATATCCATACCGCTCAAGTCAACAAGCATAACCATCGCGAAGAACTCTTGAATAACAGATTGCGTCACTTCAATTACGTTGGCATTTGCCTCTGCACAGGTCGTACTCACTTTCGCCAATATTCCTACCATATCTTTACCGATTACGGTGATTACAGCTCTCATATCTTCCCTCCATATCAATATATTCATACAGATACTATTATAACAAATCTGAGGCGCCAATAACACCCTTGACAAATTACAGTATGTGATTATTTAAATTGTAATATATTCATTGTTTACAAAGGCAAATGATGGGTATATTATGAGTATGGAACTAAATTTTAAGCTATTACAAGGAGGTAATTATGGCAAATTGGGTATGTAACATATGTGGTTGGACAACAGAAGCTGATGAAAAACCAACAGATTGTCCCGTATGTGGTGCTGGCGAAGAAGCAATTGAAGAAGCTTAGATTGTGACAAATTAGCAAGTATACGAAAAGAGCTGTTACTGATTCTATTTTAATCATCAGTAGCAGCTCTTTTTTATGCGATTTTTAATTCTTTACTTTAATTCTATAACTATAAATAAATTACGGGTTACGACAGCAAATCTGGTGCAATACCGTGTTCTTGAAACCATTCCTCAAGTCTTTCCACGCTCGAATTTACAACGTGGGACTCCTTAGCACCAACGCGTTCCAATATATCTATCGAATGAGAAAATTCACCAATACGGCTGCTGTGATGCGCATCAGAACTAACAGTCATACCAACATCGTAAGCGATACATGCGCTCGCAATCTCAAAGCAAGACTCTTCGGAGCCAGGCCGTGAATTGACCGAGTTGGCATTGATTTCTACAAGTTTCCCTGATTTTGATATTGCTTTCATGACCGTATCCACATGGAAAGGATAACGTTTATCCCCAACGTGACCAATCACATGCACTCTTGGATCGCGGATGACACCAAGCAAGGCATCTGTAATGATGTCTTTCGCTTTTTCAAGGTCATATTCAAAGACCGGTGGCGGAAATGCAAAGTCATGAAAGGATGCAACAACCCAGTCAATACTCTTCATGTACCGTGGATGCAAATCAACCATACCACGATCATTGATGATATTGGCTTCGATTCCGCGAAGAATTTTCACACCATACAAAGTTCTTGGAATATTTGTAAGATTTGAGAAAAAATACAAAGACGCTCCTCCTGTTGGAAGAGCGCTGTGATCTGTTGTTGCAAGATAGGTAAGCCCTGCGTCATACGCTGCCTGTGCATTTTCATTGATTGTCGAATACGCATGCTCGCTCGCAATGGTATGTGTATGTAAATCTGCTATGATGTTCATCTATGCCTCGTCTATGAAATTCCTTATTCTATTATTAGTAGCTGTTCTAGCGCTGCCAACTTCACGCATACGCAGAAGATGTCCATTGTCGTCTTCAAGTCACTCAGTGTTGGAAATGACGGCGCAATACGTATATTACGATCCTTTGGATCCTTTTTATATGGCCAAGTCGCACCAGCACCTGTAAGCACAACGCCCGCTTCTTTTGCAAGCGCAACAACTCTTTTTGCACAGCCATCTGGGACATTTACAGATACAAAATAGCCACCTAATGGCTTTGTATAATTTAATACTCCGGTACCGCCAAGCTCTCGATCGAGATAACAGGTAACGATATCAAATTTAGGGCGCAGTACCTCGGCGATACGCCACATATGACTCCTGATACCATCTGCATCATGGAAATACTCTACCGTGCGAAGTTGTGGGAATTTGTCATGCCCAATCGTCAGCGCATTCATATGCTTTTTATACTGCGCAATATTGTCATCACTAGATGCAAACAGCGCAACACCAGCACCAGGATAGGTAACTTTAGATGTAGATGCAAAATAATAGGGTCGATTTTTATTGCCAGCAGCTTCACATAATCTTAAAATATCTGGAGCCGAATGTACCTCATAGATATGATGAACGGCATAGGCATTGTCCCAGAAAATTCTAAAATCAGGGGCAGCCGTCTTCATCTCAGCCAATCGTTTTGCTGTAGCTTCAGAATATACTTTACCCTCTGGATTGGTATAAAGCGGTACACACCAGATGCCTTTGATACTTGCATCATTGGCAACCAACGCTTCTACTTGATCCATATCTGGACCATCGCCAAGCATCTCGACTGGAATCAGTGTAAAACCTAAATCTTCACAGATTGTCGCATGCCTGTCATAACCAGGCACAGGAAAGAGGATCTTCGTCTCACTCGTGGACCACGGTGCAGAAAATGTCGTAACAGTACCATCGTCAGAATCAATGACCGCACCGTAAAGTGCAAGAATCACATTGATAAAATGCATATAAGAAAGAGACGCATTGCCACCAACAATCATTTTGTCTGTCGGGATATCAAGTAAATCAGAAAATAGCTGTTTTAATTCGGGAAGTCCGTCGAGCACACCATAGTTTCTTATGTCAGTTCCATCTGTAGCCTTGTATGTCGTGACCTTGTCCATATATCCTTCAGAAATTGCTAGAATATCTGGTCCTGGTTTGCCTCTCGATAAGTCAAGTTTCAATCCTAGATTTTTTAACTCATTGTACTTATCCTCGGTCTCACTAAATAGCACTTGTAAATCACGCGTACTGAGCTCATTGTAATTTCTCCCATTTACAACACAGCTACATTCTTCTGACATTTTCGTTCCCCCACTCTTTTCTACAATAATTATAATATTTATCTATTTCTACACTTAATTCAGCGTATCAACATCCGCTACTTTATCAATGACACTGCCATCTGGCAATATCTCAATACTCAATTTCGTTCGATTTTCACTTAATCCCTTTAAACTCACCATATAGTCGATATCGACACGTCCATTGCCCTCAAGAGTAAGGTTATTGTCGACACTGCTCGTGAGCACTTCCATCGGAATATCGCCAAATGGCGTCGAATAGGTGCCATTGAAACGCGCGCCTTTTTCAAATTCAATCGACGTGTCCGTACCGAGCTCGTCGCCATAGCGCTTCATCTTAATCTTATCACCCGTAATCTTCAGACTCGTTGTACATCCAACCATACCAGAAAGCTCACTTTCTTCATAGGTAAGATAAAGAGAGCCATTCTTCACAAAAAAACGTCCTTCGGTGATAAACTCCAATTGATCTTCTGATTTAATTTTTAGCATGATATCTTTCATATCCGAGTTCTATTATCCTTTCAATAAGCTGCACATATGTATATCCCTTCTCCATCATAAGCAGGGGGAACATACTAAATTTAGTAAAGCCAGGTATTGTATTCATCTCATTTAAGAGTACCCTACCATCATCTGTGATAAAAAAGTCAATTCTTGAAAACCCATGACCGTCCAGTGCTGTAAATGCCTCCAAACTGAGTTCTTCAATCTTACTGCGAATGGCAACATCTGCCTCTGCAGGGATAATCACCTGCGATCTTCCTTCGGTATATTTTGCTTCATAATCATAGTACTGCGCATCTGTCACAATCTCACCAATCGCGCCAGCTTCAGGACTATCCCCACCAAGCAATGCGATTTCCAGTTCTCTTCCGATGACTTCCTCTTCAATAATGACGCGCCGATCAAAAAGAAATGCTAAATTCAACGCCGCTTTCAATTGCTTTCGGTCCGCAGCTCTTGAGACGCCCACGCTTGAACCCATGTTGGCAGGTTTTACAAATACGGGATACCCAAGTTCTTCAACCAATCGAATCGAAGAATCGATGTGCTCATAATATGATTTCACCGTAAGCCATCGATGTGCACAGACAGGGAGTCCAGACCGAATCCAAATCTCCTTTGTGAAAATTTTATCCATCGCAAGTGCCGAACAAGTCACGCCAGGACCAGCATATGGTATGGATAACATCTCGAAGAGACCTTGAATCGTGCCATCTTCACCATAAGGTCCATGCAATACAGGAAAGGCAAAGTCCACCATAGCAGCAAACTCTGCGACATTGATCGGTTCCGCCAATGGGTATTTTCCAAGCGGCAAAGTCTGTTCCGTCTCACTGCATTTGAGGCTTTCCTCGGGGATAATCTTCTTGATACGAGAATCTGACAAGCTTGTAAGATCCGATAAATCAGCCTTGATTAGAAACCACTGTCCTAGTTTATTGATACCCACTGGTACAATTTTAAAACGACTTTTATCTATTGCTTCAATAACAGAAGCCGCCGAGAGAATAGATACTTCATGCTCTCCCGATCGGCCTCCAAAAATGACACCTATGCGTTTCTTCTTTTGCTCGTCTTTTGTCTTCAATAATTCAGCGCCCATGCGCGTAACCCCTCCAAAATAATTAATAAGTGTGTTCTGTCCTAGCATGTTGAAAATCGGTTGCTTCTTTACTGATTGGCGCCTCAAAAGATTCATGGGCATCACTTCGTCTATCCTTGAAGTAATTGCTACCAGGCATCGTCTTCAGTTTCTTCTTTACATCGCTCGCAATATCACCAACCTCAACAAAAGTACGTATCTCACGGTTCTCATTTGTGACAATCGCAAGAGAGATACTCATAAGTGGGAAGGTATCTGTCTCATCTTTACGATTCTTCGTAACGATACAACCCTTTTCACGGTCTTCTTCGTTGTAGAATCCTAACACTTTTTCGTCAAATTCATCAATGACCTCTTGGCAGATTTTCTCCGCTTTATCAGGGGTTGTCACCATGATAAAGTCATCGCCACCAATATGTCCAACAAAATCATCGGGATTACCAAATAGTGAAACTTGATCTTTCAGTATATCTGCTGTCAACACAATGATTCTGTCGCCATTTGAGAATCCATACACATCATTATATGCTTTAAAATTGTCCAAATCGACATAAATCACTGCAAAGGCGAGACCTTTTGCAATTCTCGATTGAATATCCCTCTGAATCTCTAGATTTCCATTCAGACCCGTCAATGGATTGGCATTGCGGTTACGGTCAATACGCTTAAATATATTTTTAATTCGTGATAATAACTCTCGTTCATTAAATGGTTTCTTAACATAGTCATCTGCACCAAGCTCCAGCCCAATCAGAATATCTTCTTGCGCATCTTGACTCGTAATCATGATGATTGGCATCAGATTATTGGATTCAGAGTCTCTTAAGATACGACAAATCTCAAATCCACTATAATCTGGCATCACAACATCGAGCAACACCAAATCAGGCTTCTCTTTCTTTACGAGTTCAAGCCCTTCTGCTCCAGTACCACCTTCAATGATATCATAATCCCTACTTAAAGATAGCCTTAATTGCCCTCTAAAAAATGGACTATCATCTATAATAAGTATCTTTTTTGCCATCTTTATTGTCCCTTACTAAATATGCAAAACCAATCTATTAAATTATATGATTATTACAGACAATTTGCAAGTTATGCGCATACTACAATTATGTTGTTTTCATGTTCAAGCGCAAATAAATATATATTATGCTTTATTTTTTTTGTAATTAGAACGTGCCTTTGTAATAATCTGGCTCATGAGACTATTCTTATGCTCTTGAAGCATATATGTCTCAACGAGATTCAAATCAATTCTCATCTCATCAGCGATTTCTTCGTCAATTGTCCCGTCTGCAAGTTTTACCTGAATCACACCGCGTTCCACCTCAAACGCCCGAAGCATTGCCGCCTCATACTCATCATTGAATTGTGCATGAACGCTGGAACCCATCATACCAACCATAACATATCCAGCAAGTTCAATTCTTTCATCAATGACCCTAGAGACAAGAGCCTCATCATAATCGCCTTTTTTCGCATCAAGTGCTTGAATAAGATAATCTGTATCTTCCCAAAACATCGTCTTCAGTTTACGAAATGTCTTATAGCCATAATGCATCACACCAGGCTTATCATAACGCATCTTGCTTTTCGCTTTTGTTTCATTTTCGGTTCGATCTTCAGAATCATAATATGCGTCCATGCTGCCCTGCATCTCTGTCTGAATCTGAGCACGAAGATCTTGACGCCGAGGTCTTGTTTTCAGCAGTTTCCTCTTCCTTGAAAACCCAATTCGCTTTATCGTATCAAGAACAAGCGAGAATCTTAGGTCTATCCGAGCGGTCATCGAATGAACAGCAATACGGTTTATAAAGTCCAACACGTGCAAATAACGACTGTATTCATCTTTCGTAATTTCACCAGAATTAAACTTACTGTGGAGTAAATCTTGTTCGGTCTTCTCCATAAAAGCTCTCAATTCTTCAAGTTTCTGCGTTTCTTTTTTGTCTAAAACAGTCTGGCGAAGTTCTGTAATTCTCTCCCGAAAATACAAGATAACCGCACTCGTATATTCTGTCCGGTATTGCTTTCGCAGCTCAGTCACGACAGACTGGAGCACTTCGATTTTCTGCGAGTTATCGACCTCTACTTTTATATTATTTCCCAATTTTGGTAATATAAACACAGCGGGAATAATGGTCAAGAAGATACACATTGCTGTAGTATAAAGTAATATCGGCCGATCCGTAAACACGCTACCATCTTTAAAGAAGAACGGGAGCGCAAATGCCGTAGCAAGGCTAACTGTCCCTTTCACACCACTGAAAGTAAGCAATCCCGCACTCTTCAATTGCTCTTTGTTCGTGTCACCAAGATACCCTCTCGCCATAAAGATCACACTTGCAAAACGAACGGAGAATAAAATCAAAGTGACAACAACAGGAATCACGACGATATATCTAAAGGTCAAATCACCAAGATCCATGATATCCGTGACGATACCAGGAAGCTGCATGCCAAGCAAGATAAAGACAAGAGAATTCAATACATAATTGATAATCTCCCAAAGTGTATTTTTCATGTTGTGAAATTCAGCTTCGAAGATATCAAGTTTCCTTAATGAAAGCGCAGATCTACTTCCCGCAGCAACAGCAGCAATAATCCCCGATACACCAATCAACTCAGAGGCAAAGAAACAGAAAAACGGCAGACTGATATCAATCAAGATATAGGTAGCAATGTTCTTTTCGGTGATATGCTTCAGCAAATCTGTAATAAATGATTTAATCGATACCGCGATAATTCCAACTGCAACGCCACCAAGCGTCTCAATGACAAATTCAAAAGCAGCCACAGGTGCAGAAAAATGGCCCGTGAGAAGTGCTGCAGAAGCGTAGGTAAATGCGATGACACCCGATGCATCATTGATGAGTCCCTCACCCTTGATAATCGTCATAAGCCGTGGCTCAATCTCAATCTTTTTTGATAGTGAGATGACGGCAACGACATCCGTTGGTCCCAAAATAGCACCAAGCGCAAAACATGCAGCAAGTGGCATACCTGGCGTAATATTATTGATACATACACCAATCACAAGAACGGTAATAAATACCAATAAAAAAGCCATCAGCATAACAGGCTTCTTTAATTTCCACAATGAGATAAGGTCCGCCTCTTCCGCCTCTCTAAATAGAAGTGGTGCGATAATCACAGCCATGAAGAGTTCAGGATCCAGTGACAGATGAAAATGGGAAAAGGAACTATTGTGCAATAGTGGCGCAACGATTGGAATAAGCGCAAGCATCACGCCACTCGCAATCTGAATCAAGGTGCTTGGAATCTTTGGCCACGCATTGGATAAAATATTGGATATAACGATTGCAATTACGATTACGATTACAGTTGTTGTTGTATGCATCCACAGTCCTTCCTAACTTATACCCGAAATTTTCCGTAGCTTATTTTGCATTTGCAGATTGAACGACACCCGTGCGAAAGACCACAGGTGCGGCATTTGCAAGAATCACGAGAACAACAGCAAGCATGACCCCATTGGCAAGGAAACTTGCGCCGTTAACAATGAGGGAATAGATAAATGGACTCACACCTTTTGGTGCATATTCCGCCCAAATAACAACACCTGCCCAGAAATGCCAAAACCATCGGGCAAACGCACTGGCAAATGCCGCAATCGATAGCCATAGAACAGTCTTTCCATGCGCACCCGTCTCCTTCGAAAAAATCGAAGATTTTGCTTTGATCGCAAAGATACCGCCAATACCCGCAAAGGCAAAGGCAAACGGATATTCAAAAATCACCTGCAAGACAGACAGCATATAGACCTTGCCAAGAACGATGTGCAGAAGACCCCATACCGTACTGCATACAACACCAGGGATTGCCCCCCAGCGGATTGAGTAAACCAAAATTGGAATCATGCCAATCGATAAATCGAAAGCAGCATTTGGCAATTCGATTGGTATATAGGATAGAACCATTGCAATAGCAGCCATGATGCCGCCTTCTACAAGCATTTGTAGTCTTTTATTCATCGAGCGATCTCCATTCTATACTTACACGTCAATTTTACACGTAAACTATTGTGGTTTTTTGTTGCTCTTTCCTTTGTTGCCACGATAAGGCTTATTGCTTTTGTTTTGAGGCTTGCTCTCACCATCTGTAGGTTTACCAGCACCAGTAGCTTTCGCGGAAGGTTTGGTGGAAGGTTTCGCCTTTGTTGAATCGCCAGTCGTCTTTTGATTCTGTTTCTGCGCATCTCCTTGATTTGCTTTCTTCTGAGGTGGCTTCGCTTGTCCACGTGGCTGACGCGTAATCTCATCTTTGGAAAAGGTCAACACTTCATTGCTGAGTTTCTCTCGAGATGTATCGGTGCGTTCTTCGAGAACCGTTCTTACGCGCACCTCACCTTTTAATGTTACAACTTCAACAACTTTAGATAGTCCCTCCGGCGTCTCAACCAGTTCTCCCATCGAAGGCATACCTTTTGAACTTTCTTTATAGACGTCATTTTCATATTTTAGACAACACATGAGCCTGCCACAAGAACCAGATATCTTCGTTGGATTCAGTGAAAGGTTCTGCACTTTTGCCATCTTGATAGACACTGGCTGGAAATCACTGAGAAAACTCGCACAACAAAGTGCCCGCCCACAAGTCCCGATGTCACCAATCAGCCTCGCTTCGTCCCTGACGCCAACTTGTCTTAACTCGATACGCATCTTGAACAACGAGCCAAGATCTTTCACGAGTTCTCTAAAATCAACGCGCCCCTCCGCACTGAAGTAAAAAATAATCTTTGTACCATCAAAAGTATATTCCGCATCAATAATCTTCATATCCAGATTATGTTCAAGAACCTTTACTTTACATTGCTTAACGGCATCTTCACGAAGATCAAGATTCTTATAATATTTATCCAAATCCTGCTCTGTCGCAGTCCTGATAATGGGCTTGAGCTCCATCTTAATCTGATCTGGCTCCAAATCCTTGATACAG
>JAISJM010000149.1 GCA_031261525.1 Eubacteriales Family XIII. Incertae Sedis bacterium | reverse complement strand
CGCCCAACCTTCTCACCTAATTCAGCTTCGCTATGCGCTTTTATATCATAAGCTACACCATCATAAGTTCCAGTCTCTCTAAATTCATATTCTGTTTTAGACATAAAAAATACCTATCCTCCAAAACTGTAAAAAAATTAGGTAAAAACTGGCCTATTCCCACCCATTATCGCCTATTTCTACAAATAATCATCGCTCGTGCCTGCGTAGCAGACACGAGCCGATTTTACTGTACCATCTTCGTTGTAATAAATTTGGAACCAATTTTTGTTCTTGTCCTCGAAGGTTGTTACGCCCTCGACTTCTTTATGTTTACTTGTAGCTGTGATCCCTACATCTCTCCATGCATTCATCCTATGTTTTATCCTTTCTACTTCCGCTAATATTAATTTTTTTGTCCAAGCAGGGCAGTCTTTCCTCCCCTGCTCCCATTCCTGGATGGTTCTCACGGGGATGCCTATGGCATCACTCATAGCTCCCTGCGAGAGTCCTGTTTTCGTTCTTGCATCCTTAAACCAATTCACTTCTTCAACCTCCTCCTGTGCGTGATGATTATAACGATGATTGTGCTGATTGTAACCAGCACGATGGCTCCAGTAATAATATATGATACGATTTGCATAATGTGTACAGCTTCGATATAATAGATTTAAGAAGTCCCCGAGGGGTGGAAGAGCTTGAAGGCTCTTCCTATTTGTGTTTCTTGGTGCGTTTCTTCTTTGGGGTCGTCTTGTATATCACTATTGCAATTGCTAAGTTGATTAGTGATGTTGTCAAGACGATCGCTTTATCTATTATGTCACACACTGTATCTCCTTTCTATTTCTGCGTTGTTTTAACTTATGATATTATTATACGCTATTGGCGTATAGATTTCAATACTATTTACAATATTTATTTATAAAAAAATCGATTTTTTAATTATTTTTGTGTCTATATTTTGTATATATAATAGAAAGAAAAAATGGATATTTGGAAACACGTTAGGAAACACTTCTGGAAACAATCGCTTTAACCGTTGAAAATACAACGTTTTACCTGTGCTCGACAAGCAAGAGGCCGGTGGTTCGAGTCCACTTGCTCCTACCAATGAAATAGCTTGAAACTTCAACGTTTCAAGCTATTTTTTTATCTTTATTTCATTTTAAGTGGATAAAATGAAATAAAGAAAACAGTAAATAACGACACTGTATTAATAAAAAACAAACCACCGTGTACCGAATGGTATGCACGGTGGTATGAGATACTGGAGATTTAATTCACGTGGACATTTAATTCAGATGGAGTCCATCATCTCTTGTCTCTGTATTGACTGCTGAATTGAAATCATGATAGCCTGAGATTATCTCGACTTCATCAATATCTTCTAGAGGAATTGACTCCACTTGTAATTCGACATCTGGCTCGACTTTTGGCTCTGTCACGGGTTCGGTGATCTTCGTCTCGCGTGTTGGCCACTGTAAAAATTGGACTGTATCGGCGATGATTTCAATTGGGTAGTGCTTGATTCCCTCCTGATCTGTATATGTATCTGAGTGGATACGCCCTGCGACTCCTGTCAGGAATCCTTTGCGCAGATACTTCTCACAATTGTCTCCTTGCGTACCAAAGACTTTTACTCTGATAAAGTCTGCGCGATCATCCCGTGCATGGAAATCGTCTACTGCAAGATTAAAGGAACATATTGCAAGACCATTTCCTGTGTGCTTTACTGCTGGATCTTTTGTAAGCCTCCCGATTAAATTGACATTGTTCATAATTCTCCTTTCAGCCATTGGCTATTTGATATGAACAGCACTAAGTTGTATCCAAATTATACCAGCAGGTGGGATATATTGTCAATACATATTTTGGAAATTATTAAACTTTATTCCAATATCACAGCTATCATACGAAATATCAGCGATATCGCTTTGCAATCTTCTTTAAAAATACAACATAATCTTTTGCGAGACTTTCTGGCGCCTCGATTTTAATCAAATCTCCAAATTGTGCAAGCCAGCCAAAGAAGACATTGCTTGCAGCAATCGATACATGGACTGTTGCAGTCGTTTCACTCCGTTCTTTCATGGATACATCTTTACCAAATCTGTCAATTACAGGATTGACGAGGGACTTATCAATAGTAAGCTCAACCTGGGTTTCTTCTCCGCCGTACATGCTGAATGATTGGTGACAGTATTCTGCCATATCAAAATGCAATCCTTTTGGGATGCGTACAGCATCTTCCTCACTGACTTTGATGTATTTCATTCTATCAACGCGGTAATTGACAAATTTACCATAATGGTCGTTGTATGTGATGAGATAGTAATATTCTCCAACATAGGCAAGACCAATTGGATTCGTTACATATAGACCATCATTTTTACGAGCTACTTTGTCTTTTTGTACATTATAATCATAGTATTTGAATGAAATCTGTTGTGTACGATCAATTGCGCGCTGAATCGCATCAACATTGTAATAGATGCTTTCGTTTTGCATCTTGATACGGTCGGCTACATGCACCTGTTTCTTCAGTGAACTCGCCTCATAGATAGAGGTAAGAGATTCAAGCTTTCGAATCAGTGCGTTACTCTTCTTTTCTGTCAAGAATTTGGAACTCTGCACGGCATCTACCAAAAGGGTAAGTTCTGGATGTTCAAACTCGCGGCTGCCGATATAATATTCGGTAAACTTAAACTTACGCATCAAGACATCATATCCAAATGCCCGAAGTGTATCAATGTCATCGTAAATGGATTTGCGCTCTGCAGCGATGCCATGTTGTGCGAGACGTGCAATAATCTGTGCCATCGTCAGTCCATGTTCGTCATCGGTTTCTTTGAGTAGCATATCACAAAGATATAAAATCTTTTGCTTTTGATTCGGGTTCTTTGCCATGATATTATCCTTTCCTTAACATGTATCATAATAACGCATCTATGCAACAATCGATATCTGCGCTTGTAATACATCAAGTATATATGCATTGTGTGGCAAAGTCCATAATAACGTACATTGCGATTTATCTAAATTATCTAACGAAATGATCCAGCGATACTGTAAGTTGTAAGAATAGTTTCACATTTGCGTTCTTGACAATGGGTCTCAGTATGATAACATGTTTGCATGAGGAAAAAATACGATAAAAATAACGCAAATAACAAAATTGGTCTGAGGGCGCTTCTCATAATCTGTGCATTGAGCCTTGTGATTCTTACAGTGATTATGAGTGGCGTTACATCTATTGTCATGAATTATCATGCCACCAAAGTGAGTGCATATGAATCTCTTGAGGATAAAGCAACGATATCTGCTGGATCCATGCAGCGTAGAGCCAATGTGCTAAAGAAAGAACTCTTTATTGAGAGTACCAATCGTGACATTAAAGATTATAATCTTTCGGTTAAGGAACGCTCGGATATCTTAAAACAAGCGAGTGATGGCTCTGATTATTTGGAGTTTTCAGTAGCGAAAGCAGACGGGATTACCTATAATTCAGATGGGCAGATTAATATCTCCGATCGCGAGTATTTCAAACAGGCGATGGCTGGTACGTCTTATATATCCAATCCGTTGATTCAGCGGCGTGACCATTCTTTAGTACTTCTATCCGCTGTGAAATTTGCCGATGATTCAGGTGTTACCTTTGGTGTCATTCCATATGATGCATTCAATTTATCACTGAAAGATATTCGTATTGGTGATACGGGCTTTGTCTACATGTTGGATAAAGATGGTATCGTCATCATGTATCCGGAACCAAGTATCATTGAAGCGATGTCCACTTTCACGGACTATGCACAGACAGAAGGTCTGACAACGACGGATAAGGATTACTACACAGCGCTTGGTGAATTGACAAATGATGTTCTTGATCATGGACAGGGGTCAACGAAATTCAGCGTAAATAATACAGATTATATGGTTGCATACATGCCGGTTGATGGTCCTGAGGGGTGGTCCGTGGTCTCAATTGTACCTCAAAAGGAGATGTTTGCAGGTTTTTATTCGCAGTTGATTGTTACAGTTATTGCTTTGTGTGCAATGCTTCTCATAGGAGTGACGCTTTCACTATGGTTCGCACAGATTTTCTTAAGACCGATTCAGCATATTTCCAAAGGACTTCGTAAGCTCACAGAGGGTGATCTGCAACCGAATATCGCAATACATAACAATACGAGAGATTTTCAAAATGTGAGTAATCTTCTTGAAAGTACGACAGCATATCTAAGAGACTATGTTGGGGATATCGATTATGTACTCAGTCATATTGCAGTTGGTGATTTGGATATCAATAGTAAGGTGAATTATGTAGGTGATTTTGAAGGTATCGGTAGATCACTGAATCATATTCAGTCCAATTTGAATACCATGGTTCGTACCATTGTAGATTCGACAAAACATATTACGGTACAATCCGAACAAATATCTGAAAATGCACAGAGTCTAGCGGATGGTAGCGTATCTTCTGCATCGAGTCTCAAACATCTCGCCAATACGATGACAGATGTGAATGACCGTATTTGCGCTACGGTATTAGAGACGACAACGGCACGAGAGCTTTCAAATTCTGCAAGACAGATGGCTGCAACAGGAACGGATAAAGTACATGATCTCCTTTCATCGATTGACGATATCAACGCTGCGGCCGCATCCATCGAACGCATCAACAAAGCAATTGAAGAAATCGCATTCCAGACAAATATTCTTGCCTTGAATGCGACGATTGAAGCTGCTCGAGCAGGGGATGCTGGTAAGAGTTTCTCTATTGTCGCCGATGAAGTCCGAAGTCTTGCGGCTCGGTGTGCGCAGGCATCGAGTGATACATCGACACTGATATCGCAGGTACTTGCTGCAATATCGGAGGGTTCTGTATCTGCTGGTGCGACAGCTGAGACTTTTGATGAGATCAAGCAAAGTGTCAATAAGGTTGACGAGATTATGTCTTCCATCACTCAAGCATCTTCAAATCAAGCAGAACAAATCACAGATTTGAATAATTATATTGAGCGTATCTCTCATGTTACAGAAGCCTCGTCATCGGCATCCATCGAACTTGCTGCAACCAGTAAGAACTTTGAAACGCAAGCTGGAATGTTGTCAGAGATTGTGGATGAATTCAAGTTAGAGCAAGAATAATTTATTCTGTAATAAGCTGATAGGCACTAATCTTCCGATATAATCAAAATGGCGACGGTAACAGCTAAGAAAACGGGATCATAACTACCGAGTTGGGTCTGCGCGAGCTGCGCCATATTGAGGGCATTTGTAAACCCATTGCCATCTTGTGCGATTAAATCTTCTTCTGTATTGTTGATGAGTTTCTCCACGTCCGTTTCATTTTCTGCACCATCTTCCATATAGACATAAAGTGTCTGGGGTTCGAATTTTGGCTGCAATCGATGCATGCCGTCTAGTGTTACACTGGCGATAAGTCCGTTGTCATTCATGGATTGCAGAAGACCTGTGATGAGGTAGGTTTGACTTTGTCCATTCTGTGTAATCACAGTTTCGTCACCAATATCCTTGCCAGACTGCGATTTATGCAGTGCGCTGATTGCAATTTCATCATCGATAATGAGACAGTTATAATGCAGGATCGTCCTCCTTTTTCTAAAATCATATCATGAACAAATGAAAATGCAAATTATTCTTACACACATGATATAATAAAGGCACGCAATAAATGCAATAAACGCAATAATTAGAAAACTAATGGAGGTACTATGAGTAATTATTTAAATGATCTGCAACCGTTTATCCCGAAAATCCTATTTTGGACTGTTGTAGTGGCGATACTAGCTGGACTTTATTTTCATACAAAGCGTAAGATTAAAGAAAGCAACTTGATTCCAACAAAAGAGGATTATACGCGCGAGATGATTGGACTTGTTGGTTTGGTTATGGAGGATTTGGCGGCACTTACGCAGCAGTGTGAGGCGGCAACGGAAGATGTTTCGAAATTCAATGATGCGGAATGGACGATAGACTTACGCGAGATTCTAAACGAGGCAAATGAAGATTGTCTAAAGATTCACAAGTACAATCCAGAACAGATTCCAGAAGAATGTCATGCGCTTCACGATGAAGTTTTAGACGGCATTGCGATAGGGGAGGGGTTGATAGACTTTTTCGAAACGCATATGGATGCCTTGAATCAGGTGGATACAGACGAATTCTTTAGCCAGCTGGAATCGGCAGGAAGCGCGCTAGATCAAGTGTTGACAACGTTGATTGAATCTTAAATGGAGTCATATGTGAGTCAGAACTGCGCGTTGCCGAATAGGTATATTGATAGATTAATAAATAAAAAACGGTTTCTTTGGAAGCCGTTTTTTAATTGTACTGAAATTTACAATAATTTGGATTGAATTCTATTATCGAGTATTTCTGCAAAATGATATTATCTAGGCAGTTGTTAAAGCAGTTCAAATTCATCAAATAATAGTGATGAGAAAGGAAAGGTAACGAAATGATTGCGAAAGGATTTACCAACCCTACTCCTCGTATTGAAAAGCTAAAAAGATCAATCGTGGAGGCAAGACCGCAAGTTGAGAGTGAAAGAGCTGTACTTGTTACGGAAGTATATAAGGAGACTGAAGATCTTCCATCTGTACTACGTAGAGCAAAGGTCAATGAGAGATTATACAACGACATGCATGTCACGATTCGTGATGATGAATTGATTGTTGGTTCGCTCACAAAGTCAATCAGATCTACCGAGATTGCACCAGAGTTCTCTGTTGACTGGATTGAAGAAGAATTCGATACGATGGCAACACGTATTGCAGATCCATTTGACATCTCTGAGGAGACAAAGACCAACCTCCATAATGCTTTCGAATATTGGAGAGGCAAAACTGTATTTGAGTTTGCAGATGCGATGATGTCTGATGCTACAAAAGCAGCGATTGATTCAAAAGTCTTCACCGTAGGCAACTATCAAACAGGCGGTGTCGGACATTCCATTATTGACTATGAGAAGGTGCTTAAAATTGGATTCAGCGGAATCATCAAGCAGACGATAGAAGCGATGGAAAAGCTTGATTTATCACAGACTGAGAATATCAGCAAGCAGCATTTCTACGAATCGATTATTATTACATTCACTGCAGGTATCAACCATGCACATCGATATGCAGATGAAGCTGAAAGACTTGCCGCTCTTGAGACAGACAAGACAAGAAAAGCTGAACTTCTACAGATTGCAGCAAATTGCCGCAGAGTCCCAGAATTCGGGGCACGCAACTTCTATGAGGCATGTCAGTCATTCTGGTTCACACATCACTTATTAAGAGTTGAGAGTAATGGACACTCGTACTCTGCTGGTAGGTTCGACCAATTTATGTATCCATATTATGTCAATGATGAGACGATTACAGAAGAATTTGCGCAAGAATTGATCGATAACATCTGGGTTAAGTTCAACGATTGCAATAAGATTCGTGATGCAGTTACTGCACAGGCATTTGCTGGATATCAACTATTTGAACATATTGGCGTTGGTGGTCAGACAGATGAAGGTCTCGATGCAACCAATGAACTGTCCTACTTATGTCTCAATGCACAGGCGCATGTTGCATTGCCATCTCCATCATTTGGAATCAGATATTGGAATGGTGCACCAGATGAATTCTTACTCAGAGCTTGTGAAGTTGTCCGTTTGGGATACGGAATGCCTGCAATGTTCAATGACGAAGTAATCATTCCAACCTTGATTAGTAAAGGAATTCCGCTTAAGAAAGCAAGAACCTATGCAATCGAAGGTTGCGTAGAGCCAATCATAGCTGGCGAGACAGATGGTTGGACGGATGCTGCGTCTTTCAACCTTGCAAAAGTACTTGAAATTGCACTTCATAACGGTATGTGTGATGGAAAGCAGATTGGCCCAGTCACAGGTGACCCAAGAACATTCCAGACGATGGAAGATTTATATGAAGCATTTGATAAGCAAGTTGATTACTTTGTAAAATGCATGGTTGAAGCAGATAACTGTGTGGATCTCGCTCATGGTATCAAGAATCCAATGCCTTACCAATCGGCACTCATCAGTGATTGTATTGGAAGAGGTCTCCCCGTTCAAAATGGTGGTGCAAACTATAACTTCTCAGGACCTCAAGCGTTCGGCGTAGCAGATACCGGAGATTCATTGTATGCAATCAAGAAGAATGTATTCGAAGACAAAACCATGACAATGGATCAACTACTCGATGCACTTGACCACAACTTTGGATATTCACTCGCAAAAGAGGACGCACAGTGTCAGAATACAAACGAAGAAGCAATGGAGCAGAAAGTATACGAGACTGTAAAACGTATCCTCGCTTCCAATGGTTCAATCAATATTGCTGATATTAAAAACCAGATTGGTACAGAAACAATCGATAGCGGTGACTGCCCAGTCGAAATCGAGAAATATGCAGAGATTCGCCGTATTCTTCAAAATACGGATAGCTATGGTAATGATATTGATGTTGTTGACTTCTGTGCAAAGAGAGCTGCAAGGATCTATTGTGATCATGTTGCATCTCATACAAATGCACGTGGTGGTCAGTTCAGAGCTGGTATCTACCCCGTTTCTGCAAATGTTCTATACGGAAAAGATGTACTCGCACAAGCAGATGGACGCCTCGCGTATACGCCTCTTGCGGATGGTGTATCTCCTCGTGCTGGTGAGGATACACACGGTCCAACAGCTGCTGCAAATTCTGTTGCGAAGCTCGACCATCATCTTGCAAGCAATGGAACGCTATATAACCAGAAATTCCTACCAGCAGCACTAGAGGGTGATACAGGTCTTCAGAACTTTGCAGCGATGATTCGTAGTTATTTTGAGCACAAAGGCATGCATGTTCAGTTCAATGTTGTAGACCGCAAGACACTTCTAGATGCTCAGAAAAATCCAGATGATTACAGGGATTTGGTTGTACGTGTTGCTGGATACAGCGCACACTTCACTGTGCTTGCAAAGGAAGTACAGGACAACATCATTGATCGTACAGAGCAAGTATTCTAGTTGGAGTATATTATGGACTCAGTAAATTATAAAGAAGAGGGAATCGTCTTTGATATCCAGCGATTTTCGATCCATGACGGCCCTGGTATCAGAACCATTGTATTTTTAAAGGGTTGCCCCCTTTCCTGTCTATGGTGCTGTAATCCTGAGTCTCAGAAAACCTCTCCCGTTGTAATGTTTCAAGCAAGCCGTTGCATTTCATGTGGAAAATGTGCAAATGTCTGCAAACAGTCTGCGATCAGTTCAACCCTCCCTGGACTGGTCGATCGAGACTTGTGTATCGGATGTGGTGAGTGTGCAAGTGTGTGTCAAACTGGCGCACTTACACTCAAAGGCGAGCGTATGACCGTTGAACAATTAATCCTAGAGCTAAAGAAAGATACTTCGAATTTTAGAAGATCTGGAGGAGGAATTACACTTTCTGGTGGTGAGCCTCTAGGACAATGGAAATTTGCAACAGAGTTATTAAAAGCATGCAAATCACAAGGTTGGCATACGGCAATGGAGACAACTGGACTTGGCAGTGATGATGCGATTGAAAATGTTTTCCCACATGTAGATCTTGTCCTGCTTGATATCAAGGCGATGGATCCAGAAATTCATAAGAAAGCAACTGGTGTATCCAATGAATTGATTCAGAAAAATGCAAGACGCATCACAGAGATTACAAATGCCGTGATTCGAGTCCCAACAATACCAGAGATCAATGCTACGGAAGCAGAGTTTATAAAGATTAGTGACTTCGCGAAGAGCTTGAATCATGTTGAGACCATTCATCTTCTTCCATATCACACCTATGGAGAAAATAAGTATGAACTTCTCGGTGTGGATTATCCGATGGGTGAAATAAAGCCACTAGATGAAGAACATGCAGCGGCACTACAAGCTGTCGTTCAATCTCAAGGTCTCAATTGCGTTATCGGAGGTTAGTATAAAGAAAAGGAGGTTCATTTATGGACAACAGCATTCTCGAAAGAGCATTGAATCGCGTTGCTGCTGAGATGGCATTAGATCAAAGCAAGCCAGGCGAAATCACACTCACGAAGACTGATTGCTGCGGTGATTCCTGCAATGATATTGGTGTCACTGAGTTTGTCGGAACAGGAATTGGCGACACAATTGGATTGTTGATTGCGAGTATTGATCCAGTACTTGGGAAAGCGATGGATCTTGGCGATTATCGTTCAATCGGTGTCATTGGAAGTAGGAGTGGCGTTGGTCCACAGGCAATGGCAGTTGACGATGCCGTCAAAGCGACAAATGCCGAGTTGATTCGTGTTGAAGTCACGACAGATGACAAAGGTGGTGCTGGACAAGGTTGTTTAATCTTTATTGGTGCAGACGATGTCTCTGATGCAAGACGTGCAGTGGAAATTGCACTGGAAAGCCTCAGTACTTATTTTGGCGATGTGTACTACAATGACTGCGGTCACCTTGAATTCCAGTACACTGCGAGAGCAAGTTCTTGTCTACAGAAGGCATATGGCGCACAGTACGGAAAGGCTTTTGGGCTCGTATGTACTGGTCCAGCTGCAATCGGTGCAGTATTGTCAGATGTCGCTGTAAAGGCTGCAAATGTTGAAATCATGAGCTATATATCACCTGAGACAGGATCTGGATCCAGTTTCTCCAATGAGATTACGACAACATTTACTGGAGATGCAGGGGCTGTACGTCAGGCTGTAAAAGCGGCAATTGAAGTGGGAATTAAGCTACTTGGCGCGATGGGAGAGACTCCAAAATCTGCCTCAACGCCATATATCTAATAGATCTTGTTCATACATTTATTTATTAAATTTAAAATTTTAGGAGGTACGAAAATGAATTCTGATGCATTAGGAATGATCGAAACAAAGGGTCTTGTAGGCGCAGTAGAAGCTGCAGATGCAATGGTAAAGGCTGCAAATGTCAATCTAATCGGTTACGAAAAGATTGGTTCTGGTCTTGTAACAGTTATGGTTCGAGGAGATGTTGGCGCAGTAAAAGCTGCAACAGACGCTGGCGCAGCAGCTGCAAGAGCAGTTGGTGAAGTCGTGTCCATCCATGTAATTCCACGTCCACACCTCGATACAGAGCGCATTATTCCAAGCAGACCAGCAGCAACAAAATAGTAATATCCAACCAAAATACTCATTGAATGAAGGAGGTAGTCGTGGACGAGCAAAAATTAACAGAAATGATTCTAAAAGCCCTTTCGCGGCTACAGCCGGAATTCAACAAAGAAGATAAAGAAGATAAATTTATCCTTCCACCAAGAGAATATAGAAAGCAAATCATTCAGACTGCAATTCGTCTTGCAGATGATTATGAATCAAAATGGATGCGTGAATGCACGAGTCCGAAAGTAAATAGAAAAAAACAGATTATAACCGTCAAGGATTTGGATTATTTTGCTGCTACAGGAGAAATAAGACTTTATCCTGGTGATATCATGACGGACTTAGCACGTGAAAAAGCTAAAGACTTGAACATAAATCTGATACATATAACATCATAAAAACAAAGGAGTGTAATAATCATGGAAGCATTAGGTATCATCGAAATCAAGGGGCTTGCGAGCGCAATTTATGTAAGTGATGTGATGGTAAAGACTGCCGCAGTGAAACTTGAAGAGCCTGAACTGACAAAAGGTTCTGGGTGGACACTCATTAAGATTACGGGCAATGTGTCAGCTGTCACAGCGGCAATCAATGCTGGCGAGACAGCAGCGCAACTCTTTCATGGATTTGTCTCATCGAAGATTATTCCAAGACCTGCAGATGACATGGCACGTACCTTTTCAATAACTGATCCAGATATTGTAGATTCCGATAAAATAGAGAATGGCTCTCAAGAATTCATTGAATCTGAGGCGAAACAAATTACAAAGAAGGAACCTGTAATATCTGAGCAGCATACGAAACCTGAGCCTGTGAAACCAAAACCAACAGGCTCAACGGTTTCGATAAAAAAAGAGACAAAGAAAACAGCTGGGAGATAGAAAATGAAAATCGATCAGGCGATGGCGGCGGCCAAAGAAGCATATGAAGCATACTCAAAATTGCCCTTGAATAAGCGGCAACAAATCATAGATAATATTAAATCGAATCTACTACAAGTCGTGCCAGAGATTGCAACGAAGATTGTAGAAGAGACAGGTATGGGCAAGGCGCAGGATAAGATTGTAAAATTATTGCTCGCGATACAAAAGACACCTGGCGTGGAGGATCTCGTTACGGAGGCTCAGACCGGTGATGACGGTTTGACACTGTATGAACTGTCATCTTACGGGATAGTCTGTACTTCTCTTCCATGTACAAACCCATGTGAGACATTGATTAATAATACAATCAGCCTACTCGCAGCGGGCAATGCCGTGATTCACATACCGCACCCGAGAGCCGTCAATGTATCAAAATATGTGACTGATATCATAGATCGTGCAATCTATTATGCAAGTGGTATTGAGCATCTGGTTATCACACTAGAAGATAGTTCCATGCAACAAGCGAGTGAACTGATGAATCACCCCGATGTGAATCTCATCGTCATTACAGGTAATGGGCGGATGGCAAGACATTTTCTAGGTTGTGAAAAACGAGTCATCTGTGCAGGACCAGCCAATCCGGTTGCAATTGTAGATGAAACTGCAGATATTGCGAAAGCTGCAAAGGATATTGTGATGGGTGCATCTTTTGATAATAATATCATGTGCATCACAGAGAAAAATATCGTTGTCGTCGAAGAAATTGCCGACTTATTTATTGAAGGACTTGAGTATCATCATGCGCATGTCATTCAAAATGAAGAGGATATGTTGAAGCTGACTGCAGCGGTTCTTACTGAAGATATGACGATGAATTTAGCACTCAAAGGGAAAAGTGCTCCAGAAATTCTTAAAGCCGCAGGAATCCCTGCATCGACTGATGTAGACCTCATTGTGGTAGATACCGTAAAGATACATCCATTTGTTACTTTAGAGCTCATGATGCCTGTTGTGCCGATGATTCGAGTGAAGGACTTTGACGCAGCGCTAGATACGGCATTGATGATTGAGCAGGGGTATCGACATACGGCAGTGATTCATTCGCAGTCCATCGAACATCTTGATCGAGCTGCATGTGTCATGAAGACTTCTATCTTTGTAAAAAATGCTTCCTCTTTAGCTGGAATTGGTGTCGGTGGTGAAGGTGCAACGAGTTTTACCATTGCAACGATTACAGGCGAAGGCTCGACAACAGCAAGGACATTCGCAAGAAAGCGGAGATGCTGTATGGCAAATGGTTTTTCGATTCGTTAAAGAATAATGTATTATTATATTATTTTGATAAATTTAAATTATTGTAACAACGCAATATTTTAAAGAACTGAAATCGGGAAATCATTTAGAATAATCTATTAAACGAGATTTTAGTATTGTCTTGAGATATAGATAGGGGTAAAAATGGAAAAGCATAGCGACACAGATTTTATCAATTCGCCTGGGTCCGAATATTTTACAAAAGTCTTCAAACGGAATACGCTTGAAGAAATTCAACGAAGAATTGCAGACGTTACGGAACTTGCCTTTGTTACAGTGAATAGTGAAGGGATTCCTTTAACATCGAATACAGCATTTTCAGAATACTGCAGGCGGCTTCAGATGAATCCTTGTGCAGAGCAATATTGTAGCGCATCGAATGCGTTTGGATGTGCGATGGCGACAAAAGTCGGTGAAAAGTATATTTACTTTTGTCCTTGTGGGTTGTTAGAAGTAGCGATACCCATTATTGTAAATGGACATTTGCTCGGTGGAATCATGGGTGGTCAGGTTCGATGTGATGATGCACCAAGTGATACAGTAAAGCTTCAAGAGCAAATGCCGCAAAATAAAAGCTATCTGGTGAATCCAGAATTCATGGAATTATATGATAAAAATGTAACGATGTCGTATTCACAATTTGAAGGAATTGCAAGCTTGGTATCGATGATTGTCACTCAATATGTCGAAAAAGAAATACTTGCTGTAACTTATAAAAATGAACGGTATGCGTTGGATCAGCAAGCCACAACGCTGATTCAATCACTGGATTCGCATGACTACCGCCATATGTTAAAGATTCTTCCAGAAATTGTCGATGAAGTGATTTCAAGTGATCATGATGATAGTAAAAACCTCCGAAATCGATTTTTTCACATTGGGGAATTGATTCTACGTTCACTAGAACCCGAGAAAAACCTTCTGGCAGAAAATGAAGATATCCTAAAACATAATGTACTCTATGCGGATCGAAAAGTTTCATGGTTCTTTTGGATGTATGATTTGATGGATTATGCGTTTCAAAAGAAGGCGGAATCAAGAAATGACGCGTTTCGATTCATCTGTGGATATATCGATGAGAATATTTGTGAAGATATTAACCTCGGTTCCTTAACCGAATCCTGCCATATCAGCCAGTCCTATCTCAGTAGATTATTCCAGCAGATGTTCAGCGTGAGCGTGATGGAATACATTCATCTAAAAAAGATTAACAAAGCAAAGGTTTACTTTGCTCAGACAGATCAGACTGTTGGCGATGTTGCTTTCAAGTTTGGTTATAACGAAAGTGGCTATTTCTGTAAAGTGTTTAAAAAATATGAACATATGACAGTTCTAGAATATAAAGACATGGTTCGGCGAAATAGTTTTAACAAAGATAGCGTAGATAAAAAGGTGGTATAGATATGAACCCATATTTGGTCACATCTGAATCTGTAACAGAGGGTCATCCAGACAAGCTATGTGACCAAATATCGGACGGAATCCTCGATGCCTATCTTTCCCAAGATCCGTATAGTCGCGTGGCAGTTGAGACAATGGCAAGCAGCAAGATGTTATTCATCGCTGGAGAAGTTAGTTCGGAGGCAAATGTCGACATTTGCGCTGTTGCCAAAGATGTTGCTACACAGATTGGTTACTGTAGTGACGAATCTGGACTCAATCCAGAAAGCTGTCTTGTGCTTACGAATGTACATCAGCAGTCACCAGATATCTCACAAGGAGTCGGACGAGACAATGGGATTATCGGCGCAGGGGATCAGGGAATCATGTATGGGTTTGCGTGTGATGAAAGCAAGACGTATATGCCACTTACGCAATATTTATCCGCAAAACTGACACTGAAACTTGCTGAGGTTCGAAAAAATGGCAGTTTGCACTGGCTTTATCCAGATGGAAAATCACAAGTGACGATGCAATATGACAGGGACGGAAATCCTCAAAAACTGACGAGTATCATCATTTCTGCACATCACATGGACGGAATCAATCAGGATTTTATTCGTGAAGAAATAGAAAATGAAGTCATTTATGCGGTCATCGGTCGCGAATGGATTGACCATGATACACGCATTCTAATCAATCCAACAGGTAGTTTCTCCGTCGGAGGACCTGCTGCTGATACAGGACTCACGGGCCGCAAAATTATGGTCGATACTTACGGTGGTGTCAGTAGACACGGCGGCGGTGCTTTTTCAGGAAAGGATCCAACAAAGGTGGATCGCTCCGCAGCATATATGGCGCGTTATGTCGCAAAGAATATTGTTGCAGCGAAACTTGCCAGAAGATGCGAAGTTGCATTGGCATATTCGATCGGTCAGCCAGAACCAGAAATGATCCATATCAATACCTTTGGTACAGGCATCTTACCAGAAGATGAGATCCAAAAAATCGTATCGGAGATGTATTGTTTTTCCGTAAAAGAAATTCTAACCAAGCTCAATCTCAGGACACATTCCTATCTAAAGACTGCATCATATGGACATTTTGGTAGAGAAGATGTGAACTTTTCTTGGGAAGAATTGAATCTTGTAGATCAATTGAAGGAACAAGCCATATACCGAATGGCGAAGAAATTAATGTAAGGAGACAAGACAGATGCAAGAGAAAGATTTTGACAATATCATCAGTAAGGTTGTGGCGGATTATCTCACAACGAACAAGGATGTGAACACGGATTCAGACGTAAATAAAGTGATGGTCGGTGTCTCCAATCGTCACATCCATCTGAGCCAAGCGCATTTAGAGATTCTATTTGGTCAGGGACATGCACTGACGGTAAAGAGTATGGTCGGACAGCCTGGACAGTATGCGGCAGAAGAGACCGTCACGTTGGTTGGACCAAAAGGCTCCATGAATAAAGTAAGAGTTTTAGGTCCAGTAAGACCGGAAAGCCAAGTTGAGATTTCGACAACAGATAGTTTCCAATTGGGTATCAAAGCACCGATTGGCGAATCTGGAAAGATTAGCGGTACACCTGGGATCTTAGTCGTTGGACCCAAAGGACAGGTTGAACTGAAAGAGGGCGTCATGGTTGCTTGGCGGCATATCCATCTGCTACCAGAAGATGCCGCAGAAATTGGCGTGAAGGACAGACAGATAGTGTCCGTTAAAGTTGACGGATTCCGTGGTGGATTCCTTGGTAATGTGCTCATTCGTGTCTCCGATACATCGGCGAAAGAGATGCACATCGATGTGGACGAAGCCAATGCGTTTGGTATCAAAAATAATGACAAAGTAGCAATTCAATTGGGGGAATAGTGATGCAAAATATTGATGAAAAACAATTAAGAGAAATCGTTCATCGGGTTGTAAAAGATCTAGATGCAAATGCCGTAAGTTGTAATTCAACCAACCATTATGGCGTCTTCGATTCAATGGACGAAGCAATCAATGCAAGTGAAAAGGCACAGCGCACCTACATGCTTTGCTCTATGGCTGATCGTGAAAAATATATCAATGCCTTGCGTGAGACAATTCTCGATCCAGCAAATATGGAAAAGATGAGTCGCGATGCTGTGGCAGAAACAGGTATGGGCAAGTATGAGTATAAACTGATAAAGAACCGTCTTGCGGCAACAAAGTCGCCTGGTCCAGAATCCTTAGCAACGGAAGCATTTTCTGGTGATGGTGGATTGACACTTGTTGAATACTGTCCATTTGGCGTGATTGGCGCCATTACCCCTGCGACGAATCCAACAGAGACGATAATCTGTAATTCAATTGGGATGCTTTCAGGTGGTAACTCTGTAATCTTTAGTCCCCATCCACGCGCGAAAAAACTCTCCGCATGGTTTGTAACAATACTCAATCAGGCGCTCGTTGCGGCTGGCGCACCAGATAATCTCATCGCTACAGTAAGAGAACCATCTGTAGAGACAACAAATGAGATGATGAGTCATCCAAAAGTACGTATGCTCGTCGCAACAGGTGGTCCTGGCATTGTAAAACTCGTTATGTCGAGTGGAAAGAAAGCAATCGGCGCTGGCGCAGGCAATCCGCCTGTCGTCGTTGACAAGACTGCAGATATCAAAAAAGCTGCAATCGATATCGTCAACGGTTGCGCATTTGATAATAATCTACCTTGTATTGCAGAAAAGGAAGTCGTAGCAGTGGATTCCATTGCCGATTGCCTGATTCAACACATGCAAGAAAATGGCGCATACTTGATTAAAGACGCCACGCAGATACAGGCATTATGGGATCTCGTATCCAATGAAAAAGGCGGTCCTGCAGTAAATTTTGTCGGAAAAAGTGCGACATATATATTAGAAAAAGCGGGCATATCTATTGCTGCTAGTGCACAGGAGCCCAAAGTAATTATCATGGAGACAAATGCAGATCATCCTTTTGTCAGAGAAGAGATGATGATGCCAATTCTTCCAATTGTAAGGGCAAGAGATGTCGATACAGCCATTGATTTAGCTTTGGAATTTGAAAATGGCAATCGCCACACTGCAATCATGCATTCAACAGATGTGGATAAATTGACAAAGATGGCGAAATTACTTCAGACGACAATCTTTGTGAAAAATGCACCATCCTATGCGGGAATCGGTGTTGGTGGCGAAGGTCATGCGACATTTACCATTGCTGGTCCGACAGGAGAAGGTCTTACTTGTGCAAAATCATTTTGTAGAATGCGCAGATGTGTGATGTCCGAAGCACTACACATTCGCTAGGAAGAACCCAATATGAATATTGACCAAATCAATAAATATATAGATGATGTAGAAAAATCACAGTTTCTTCAGGTGACAGAGCCTGTGAACGCTGATGAATTGAAAGTTGGTCTAGATCTTGGAACCGCATTTATCGTCATCGTCGTGCTTGATTCACAGAATCGTCCGATTGCATGTGAATACGAAAGTGCACGTGTCCTCAGAGATGGTGTCGTTGTCGACTTCATCGGTGCAAAGAATATTGTAACGCGGTTGAAGACTCGTATTGAAGATAAACTCGGATGCGAACTCGTCCACTGTGCCATTGCAATGCCTCCTGGTACTGAAAGTAGCACGAAGACACATATCTATGTTGCCGAAGGAGCAGGTTTCGATGTAATCAATATCCTAGATGAACCCACAGCTGCAAATGCCGTATATAACGCCAAAGACGGTGTTGTCGTTGATATCGGTGGCGGCACGACAGGATTGGCAATCTTTCAAGATGGTAAGTCCATCTTTACAGCAGATGAAGCGACAGGAGGTTTTCATATGTCGCTCGTGCTCGCAGGTAGCTTGGATCTCCCCTATGAAGATGCCGAATCATTAAAAATGGATGAAACGAGGCATCAAGAGATTTATCCGATTCTGAAACCTGTGATGGAGAAGATGGCAACGATTGTTCATTCCTATATTAAAGATCAAAAGCAAGACGTCATCTATCTATGTGGCGGTACGTGCAGTATCTTGGGAATCGAAGAGGTTTTTGAAAAGATTACTGGCATTCCGACGATTAAAGCCGATCGACCATTTTTAGTTACACCAATCGGCATTGCCATGAATTGCATCGGTAAACAAGCGCTAATTTAATATAAGGGGACAAAAATGAGACTTGGAACAGTGATTGGATCGGTGTGGTCGACTCGAAAAAACGATAAATTAACAGGCATAAAATTATTGATTATAAGACCCATCAACATATGCAATAAAGACGAAAAAATATGTCCGATTATCGCCGCAGATCAAATAGGCGCAGGCATTGGCGAGACGGTGCTTATGGTAGGCGGCAGCTCGGCAAGGATGCTTTTTGGCGATCAGCAGACGCCGATTGACACAGCCGTCATCGGAATTGTTGATGACAAAGAATTGGATGATAAGCCCACAGAATTGTAAAAGGAGTACGGGCATGTTGATAGAAAAGATAAAACAGGCTGGGGTGGTCGGTGCAGGTGGTGCGGGTTTTCCAACCCATGCGAAACTAAATGCGAAAGCGGATTGCTTTATTGTAAACGCTGCCGAATGCGAGCCACTCATTGAAACGGACAAATATATATGCCGCAATCATGCGGATGAACTGATTGATACGATTACAAAAGTTGGTGCACATCTAGGTGCACAAAGACTCGTTATTGCACTCAAACGAAAGTATAAACGCGAGATTAGCAGTCTGAAAGCTGCGATTTCAAAGGCACAGGCAAATATTGAATTATTTCTCATGGATGCCTTTTATCCATCAGGCGACGAACAAGTCCTTGTTCAAATGGTTACAGGAAACTCGGTTCCTGAAAGAGGAATTCCGCTTGCTGTTGGCTGCGTCGTAGACAATGTTGGTACACTAATCGGCATATCCGATGCGCTAAAAGATATTCCTGTCACACATAAATATTTATCTGTTGTAGGCGAAGTTCCCACGCCTGTAATGTTGCATGTGCCCATTGGCACCTCGTTACTCGATTGCATGCGTGCTGCTGGTATGGCGATGGACGATATGGATATCATCGTTGGCGGTCCAATGATGGGTAAAGTATACACGAGTTTTGGTGAGATTGCACAGCAGACTGTGAAAAAGACAACGGGCAATATTATTGTCCTTCCGAAAGGTCATTATCTAGCACAGCAGTCAAAGAAAACACTAACAAATATCATTCGTCAGTCACAATTTGCATGCTTGCAATGCCGAATGTGTACGGAGTTGTGTCCACGTTATCAGACAGGTCATCAGATACGCCCACATATGATTATGCGTGGCATGTTCCGTGAGCATTTGATCGAAGATGTAGATGTCTATACACAAATGTTTGGCGAGGCTGCAAATTGCAGCAGTTGCGGATTATGTGAGATGTATTCGTGTCCAATGAAACTGTCTCCGCGAAAGGTAAATGACTATATCAAGACGAGACTACGTGAAAAGCAAATTGATGTACCAAAGAATCAAAATCCAATCGTGAGAACCAATATGCTTTATGCAAAGGCACCAACCGCAAGGCTTGAAGCACGACTTGGACTTCGCCAATATTCGGGACTACATGCGGATGATACATGCATTGAATTGACGCCAGAACGCATTCAGATTGCATATTCACAGCACATCGGCGCACCGGCAAATCCAGTCGTAAAAGTAGGAGATAAAGTGTCCACGGGTGATTTAATCGCCGAGGCACCAGAAAATAGCTTATCTGCACGCATCCATTCAGGTATCGCGGGCATCGTTGAAGAGGTAAATGAAAATGGCATCATCATACGAAACGAATCAATCAATTGGAATCATTGAGTTTGTAAGTATCGCGCGTGGCATAGAGACAACGGATATCATGGTTAAAGTTTCCAATGTTGATATCATCAAAGCTTCGACCATTTGCCCGGGAAAATACCTTGCAATCATATCCGGAAAAGTAGAAGATGTCGAAACGGCAATCAAAACCGGTAGCGAATTTGGCGGAGAGTATGTGTCGGATACACTTGTCATCGCAAGAGTTCATCCTCAGCTTATCCCTGCAATTTCAATGTCCAATACAATCGAAAATCCAGAATCTATTGGCATTTTAGAATTCTATTCTGTGCCTGCTGGCATATTTGCTGCCGATGCTGCTGCAAAAGCTGCAAATATTGAACTGATTGAAGTAAAAATCGGTTATGCCATTGGCGGGAAAAGTGTCGTCGTTCTAACGGGTGACCTTTCATCCGTTCAAACCGCTGTCAATATCAGTGATCAAGATCAAGACCTCATGTTACTGAACAAAGTAGTCATTGCCAATCCCGATCCATCCATCCTGACTACATTGTTGTAAGTATAGTACGAAACTGTCTAGACAAATCAGTTATTTTTGTAATTAAGAATTATGGAGGTGGTTAAATGCAGAAAAAGTATGGGGCCGGATATAAGTATCTAATCTTGATTGTAAGCACGCTGCTCTTAGCAGTTGTTTATATCACCTTAAGCGCATGGGGAATATGCGTCGGGGTGCTAAAAGATGCTTTTAATCTGAGCTCAGCACAGGTCATGGCGGGAAATGGCTTGTTGTTGGCAGGCTATGCAATTGGTAGCTTTGTAGAAGGGCGACTGCTCGGAACATGGGGTTGGCGAAAGGTCTTTCTCATCGCAATGATCCTATTTGTTGGTACGATGTTATTGATTCCAAATGTACAAAATTACAATGTAATCCTGCTACTTCGATTCCTACAAGGATTTGGACTTGTTGTTACAGTTACAAATTCAATTGTATGTGGTTGGTTCCCATCCACAAAGCGTGGTCTTGCATCCGGAATCCTTCTTGGTGCGGTAGCCCTTGGGGTAGCACTCGGAAATGTTCTAACGGCAGCGATTACACCCGCATTAGGATGGAAAGCAAATTTCTATATATTAAGTATTGTTGCAACGATTGGTGCAATTGTCTTCATGATTGTTGTAAAAGATCCACCTGTATTGGACGAGGATGCTACGGAGACTGAGGATACTGTGGTCATAAAGTTAAAGCCAGGTCAGAGTATCTACAAAAGTCCAATTATGATTCTCTTAGGTCTTGCAATGTTCTGTATCTTCTTTAACGGATACGGACAATATTCATTCCTCGCTGCATTTATGTATGATCAAGGATATACAACATCACAGGTTGCAACGGTCGGTATGTGGAATGGACTCATTGGTGTAATCTCTACACCATTTGGTGGGTGGATTGGTGATGTGTTTGTCAAGAAAGGCGTAAGTGCAATCAAAGCGAGAGCATATACAATGGGCGTCGTTACCTTTGTTGTAGGAACGATTGGCTGCCTGACAATGCCATATCTTGCTCATATCAATTATTTGTTCGCAATCATTCCAGCTCTTTTAGCTGGATGGGGCGCAGCAGCTGGAAATGGACCCATTTGCTCCCTTCCTTCGGATGTATTTGGACCAAAAATTGGCGGCGGCGCGGTTGGATTTATCTTGCTTGTAGCTGGCGCAGGTGGTGTTATTGCACCAATCATCGTTCCTTATATCGCAGAAGCGACAACATGGACGATCGCGTGGTATGTTACAGGGGCAGCAGCAATCATTGGTGCAATCATATCCTTTGCGACACCATCACTGGTTGCTAACAATTTGAAGAAGGCAGCTGCGAAAGAAAAGAATCAAAGCGCATAATTATTTATTATAAATATTTATTTTTTATTAAGAGGAGGTAAGTTATGAACATTGGTAGTACTCATGCAATAAGCGGCAAATTTGAAACAGAAGCACTCAGCGTTGTGTCTGTGCAGACAGCACCAATCAGTGCAAAAAATCTAGATGATGTAAATAAGAATATCCAAAATATTCTCGATTACATGGACAGAGCTGTAGGCGGATTCCCAGGTGTAGATTTGATCGTTACGGTTGAATGTGCGCTTCAAGGATTTGGTCCAGACTGGCAAAGCACAGTCGTAAGCGAAGATGGTCCTGAGATTCAGAGACTCAAAGATAAGTGTAAAGATCTTAATGTATGGGGTATTTTCAATCCTATTCTTGACGAGTATGAAGGCAGAAAGTGCTGCAATACTGCAATTATGATCAACAACGAAGGTGAAATCGTACATCACTATGTGAAGATGAATCCTTGGACACCAGGCGAACCTACACATCCAGGTTGGAAATGTCCAACAACACCTGGTCCAAAAGGCTCTAAGATTGCTACAATCATCTGTGCTGATGGCGACTATCCAGAGATCTGGAGAGAAGCTGCAAGCGGCGGTGCAAATGTCATCGTTCGTGTATCTCACTACATGGCTCCATGGGATAGAGCATGGGAGATTACAAATAAGGGATTGGCTTATACAACACAAAGCTATGTTGTCACAGCAAACTCCGTTGGTATCGATGAATGCTATTCCTACTTTGGACGCAGCATGATTCTCAATCCAGATGGAACAATTCTAACGGAAGCACCTTATGGTATCGAATGGCTCACAAAGGCTGACCTCTATCCATCTATCATCGATAAGATGAGAGAAGAGCAGGTAACAAGCAACTTCCCATGGACATACAAGCATCGTGGTGCTGCTCATCCATCCGTTGCTGGCGAAGGTGCAAACCTAGATTCTTACTCAAATAAAAACAGCTAGACCCATTGGTAAGTAAGTCACTCTCTAATATTGTAGAAAGGAAATATGAAATGATAAATACATTAACAGGCGCAAATGAAAATATTGAAATCAACCCTGATAGCAAGATCCAATTTTACATGGCAGGTATGCACCATGTTGTCAAAGCTTTTGAGGCAGCAGGTGTCACATTCCCAATCAGCAAGGCAGATCTTCTTGCTAAAGTAGGGGATGCTGATATTCAGGTTGATTATGCATCAACGATTAAATTCAGCGACCTCTCGAAGAATATCAAACAAGATGCTTTTGTAAATAAAGCACAATTCTTCAATGCACTTGGTGGTTCAAATACCGTTTTCAATTTCTAAAGCAATATCCAAGCTCTTCTTCTTATTGTGTGTCACGGGGAGGTTTACTCCCCGTGACATATTTTTTTGTGGTTTACTACAAATGAAATGTTGCAAATGCTTTCGTAATCTATTTTAGTCCGAATTATAGGTCAGAAGAGCCCAAAATTGAGGGGACAGCATCCTCCCAATTTGAAATAGGGATTATGGAGAAACTTTCATATCGACACCAGCTGAGATCAGCAGCGTTGCGTTCGTGTGCCGGAGTGAATGTAAAGAAATATGCGGCAGATCCGTATGCTTTATAAATGGGCGGTGGTACAAAAAACCACGCGCCGATACAAGAAAGCCCGCAATCCATTGGAATTGCGGGCTTTCTTGGCTGAGGTACAGGAGCTTTAGCTCCGTTGTACCTCGCACATCGAGGAGTGCAGCGCTTTAGCGCGTGGCACTCTACCGTGGCACTCGCGAAAGGATTTGAACCTT
>JAISJM010000168.1 GCA_031261525.1 Eubacteriales Family XIII. Incertae Sedis bacterium | reverse complement strand
GATGACGCTCCCATTTTCTGCAATCAAAGCATCCCCCGAGAAGACGATATCCGTTGTCGACTCACCGACCCCACAGGACGCATAGACATATCCTGATATCTGCGTTGCGGAGGCATTTGCCACGAGTGATTCTCTGTATTCTTTCTTCGAGACAATCTCGTTGCTTGCCGAAGGATTGAAGATAATCTCGGCACCACTCAAGGCGAGTAAGGAACCTGGCGTGACGGGCGCCCACAAATCTTCGCAGACTTCAATGCCGATGATGAGCCCTTCGAGATCAATCAAGATGTCACCAACAGGTATATTCTCGCCCAAATCGAATCCATCGCTTGCAGTCAGTCTAATTTTTATTTCTTTTCCAGATAGTTCTGTGCCAGATGCAAACCATCGTGACTCATAAAATTCTTTTGTAGACGGTCGACATTTCTTTGGCACGATTGCTTTCACCTGCCCAGCTTGGCAGAACGCAGCACAATTATAATAGCGAGCGCCAATGCGTACATAGATGCCGAGGATAAACGCCGTCAGAAAATCTTGCGTTGCATCAAGAATCTTCGCAAACGCATCCAGTTGCGCATCATATAATTTCTTCTGATAAAACAAATCCGCGCAAGTATAGCCAGTGATTGTTAATTCTGGAAATAGCGCAATTCCAACGCCATTTGCCTCCGCCTCTTCAAGCAAACGAATAATCTCATCCGCATTGTAATCAGGATTTCCAATCTTAATCCTTGGCACCACACTAGCAACACGAACCATTCCTAAATCAACCATATCTATCTCCTATAATTTCAATACGAGCCTACCCGCATCACAACTGTCAAGTGAAAGCACAAGATTCTCAGGAATGCTCGAAGCATTTCCATTTGCAGAAAGCATCTCATCTAAGTCGATATCAATATATGCATTATCGACTTTGAGCCCAGCTTGCCCCTTTGAAAAACCGATCAATGTCTTCAATAGCGTGCCCGCTGCTTTCGCGGCTTTGAGCATCATCGACTGCATCGTTCCACCATCACCCTGTGCCTGCTCCGTATACCGAAGCCGTACGCGGTGTGCAGCTTTCTCGAAAATCAACTCCTCAATCATCATCGTATATTTCAGATTGATATCTCCAATTTTATCATGCCTGACCGCAAGATCCAAAAAGATTCCACCGCCAACAATACGAAACGCATACGATTTCACATAGGGAGCGCCTTTCGATAATATGATGTCACGATACGAATCGTTGAGCAAATCTTCTGTGATGACAATCTTGCCACGTTTCACATCCTCTATATCCCAGCTGGATATCAGCGGAATGAGCAAGTCCTTATTGGCGGTCACAGCCGTTAATATCTTCATTATATCGCTATTATTCATATCATCCCTCTGTTTCTATTCTATTTATTTTCTGCTACGATTCTTCTACGATTCTGTCAAAATCGAACCGCGTCCAAAGATGTCCAAACCGTACATCTCAGAAGATAGCAAGCTGCGATTCGAAGACATTGCCTCCGCAACCATCGCGCGATCCGCCACATTCCGAATCAAAGATAAGATCTCGTCATCACGAGCATACGGCAATTTGGCATCTCTTATCCAAGTATAATCCGAACAAGGTAATGCTTCAAGACGCCGCATCGTAAATAGTGCAGATAAATCGCTACAATCAATGGATATAAAACGACGACCAAGCTCATATGCACACGCCGCAACAGCACCAGAACCACCATACAAATCGAGAACAATATCATCCGCCGATGTCGCAGAAAGAATCATCTTTTCGAGTAATTTCTGCGGCTTCTGCGTTGGATATCCAGTACGCTCCGCTGAAGTTCTGCCAACCATTGGAATCTCCCAGACATCTTTCGCGTTGACCATTGTATAATAGCCATGTTCATCTGAAAATTCTTCAACACCTTTGAATCGATACGGTTTGCCTTGCCGATTATAGGATTTTTCTTTAATTGGAAAGAATTTATATTTTTTAGGATCTTTCGCATAAAACAAGATGGTATCGTGTTTTCTCGAGAAACTGCGTCGTCCTGCACCGCCAGATTTATACTGCCAGATAATCTCATTGATAAAATGATCCTGACCACCAAAGATTTCATCGGCAATGACTTTGATGTAATGGACAATATGATGATCCAGATGAATCCACAGTGAACCCGTATCTTTTAGAATCTGTTTCGCGGAGATGATACTTGCCGTGATGTCTACGAGATAGGATTCTAAATCCAGCTTATCTCGATATGCCACCATCTCAATGGTTCGGTTCTTTTCCCATGGAACTTTTGCATAGTAATCACTGCTAGAATAAAACGGAGGATCCATGTATACCATATCAACCCTTGACATCTCGTCGTCCAGAATGAGTCGGTTGATTGCTGCAATATTGTCTGATGTAACAATCAAATTCTGATTTACATAATTATAATTACTGTCAATCAATATGGAACCATTACAACCCACGCTATCCAAAGCAGTCGTGCAATCCGTACGATCCACACAACCCACACGATCCACACAATCCGCGCTACCCGCGCCATTTACACAAAAAGACGCCGATTTACTGGCGCCAATCGAGTCATATGCTCTTGAAATAATCTGCTGAAAATCAATCACGATAGATAAAGCCTCATATGAGTAAATAATTCATTATAGTTGATCGGTTTGCCAATATGTGCATTCATACCTGAGGCAAGTGCACGCGCAATATCCTCTTTGAAAACATTGGCTGTCATGGCAATGATGGGAATATTTTTAGCTTTGGGAATATCAAGGCTACGAATCATGTGTGTTGCCTCATAACCGTCCATTTCTGGCATTTGCACGTCCATAAAGATTAAGTCATAACGCGCTGGATTCGCCTTAAATTGTCTTAATGCCTCAAGACCATTTACAGCAAAATCAATCATAACTTTGGACTCTTCAAGAAGTGCAGCGACAATCTCACGATTGATATCGACATCTTCTGCAACCAAGATATGCTTGCCCTCAAAATCATTGTCCACCTGCTGCAAATCTTCTTCCATCTGTGCTTCAACACCGATGACTTCATTGATTGTATCGGCAACCGTCGATGGGAAGATTGGCTTGCTCATAAAGCGATTGACGCCAATACGCTTCGCGTCCTCTTGAATCTCTGACCAGTCCAAAGACGATATCATGACGATATAGGACTGTAGTATACCATTTGCGTCCGTCTCTCGTTCAATAATTTTACCTGCAAGTTGTATGCCATTCATCGCGGGCATCTTACAGTCCACAAAATAGATATCATAATGATTCGAGTCGCCAATCTGTTCAAGTGCATGCGCGCCGCTATCGCAGACCGTACAATGAAAGCCCAGAATTTCTGAAATCTCCTGAAAATAAGTGCGCACATAGTCTTCATCATCGACAACCATGACACGAATGTTATCCCAATTGACTTCACGCGACACAAGATTTTCTTTCTTCACACGCACGACACCAAGCTGCACGTTAAAGGTAAAGGTAGATCCTACACCCAGTACAGAATCAACCCAGATCTCGCCATGCATCAGTTCAACAATACGCTTTGATATGGCTAAACCAAGCCCCGTGCCACCGTATTTTCGCTGTGTACCAGTCTCGGCTTGCTCAAACGAAGAAAACAAACGATCTCGCTCGCGCTCGGAGATTCCAATCCCCGTATCACTGACGCTGACTGCAATCGTACAGACACCATCAACCTCTTCTACAAACAGGACGTCCAGATGTATGCGTCCGAATTCGGGCGTAAACTTCATAGCATTGCTGATTAAATTCGTGATAACCTGACTGAGTCTTTGGTCATCTCCGATAAAATGTTTGGGTAGATTCCGATCGATGTGTACTGTAAACTGAATATTTTTATCATCAATCTTAAACTTATTGACGGCGACAATGCGCTTGAGCATCGTCTCGAATGAAAATTCCACGAGTGAGAGCTCAAGCTTGCCCGCTTCAATTTTGCTCATATCTAAGATATCATTGATGACACCTAGTAGATGTGTCGAAGCTTCGTTGATTCGGTCAAGACAATAGTCTTTTCGTTCGATATCCGCTGCATTCTTTGCGATCATCGTCATGCCTGTAATTGCATTCATCGGCGTACGCATCTCATGGCTCATATTGGCGAGAAAGTCTGATTTTGCGAGAGATGCAGCTAGTGCATTTTCGTTGGATTCAATAAGCTGATCCATCAGATTGGCGCGCTCGATTGCATTTGCAACCAAGACAGAAGCATTGGAAATGATATGCTCTTCATCTTTCGTAAAAAGCCTTTCTTGGGAATAATCTTCAAATGTAATAAATCCCCAAAATTTCCCAGCAATATCGATGGATACGGCAAGCAATGACTGCATTCCCTGTGTTGCCTTTTCATCAACGGTATCACGTGGAATATCTTTAAAACGGGTATTGATAATGCCAATCGAATGGTCTGGTCCCGTTGTAAATACTGGCGCAAACACCTTGGCAATTGGAATATCCACAAGTGGAACGGCAGGAAATCCAGGTTTTGACCATCGAGCTAATTGCTTTGCAAATCGTATACCGCTTTCATCATGATTGCGCCAGAAATACGCTAAATCGACATCAATTGCTTGTGATAAGCGTCCCAATACCTCCTGAACTCGATCAGAAATCTGATCACTACCATCTTCTGAAATCAGCATTGCCGTCGCTTCATTTACTTTTGAAAGTAGTTCATCACGACGCTCTAATTCATTTTTCTGTAAAATAGTCTCTGTGAGATTAAAGACATAAAAGGCAAATGCGTCTGTCGTTTCGTCATATGGGATTATTTTTATCACAATATCAAGATATTGTAACTTTCCCTCTATGATAACCTTTGTAAGAAAACGTTCTTCACCCGTCTCCTTTGCGACTTGTAGCCTTTGTGCAAATGGTACAGATGGAACGCCATCATCTTGGTGGGCTGGAATAGACTCATTGATACGCCTGAGAATCCCAGCATAAAACGAGGCTTTATCAGAAAACGAAAATAATTCAATAACGGCTTGATTGGCTTCAAGAACAGTCAAGTTTTGATCTAAAATCAAGATTGGAAATGGGCACAAATCAAGTGTAGAATAATATGATTTTACATCCAGTATTTTGTTATTCTGAGCATTTTCACCCATTGAAGCCCCTTATTTTCCTATATCTGCTCTAAATCTGCTCTGCTGAAATTACAGTATGCTCTACCAACGTGATACTCGTGATAGAACCGATACCAAATGGTACAGGTGAAATTGCTGACACGAAATCAATTGCTTCCGAGGTCACGACATCGCCGTATAAATTGCCATCGTCATCAACATGAATACCCACATCAACAATGGTACTGCCCTCTTTCATATAGGTTCGATCGACAGAATACCCCTGCCCCGAAGCTGCAACGAGGATATCTGCATGCTTCGCAATCGCTGCGACATCTTTTGTACCCGTATGACACATCGTAACTGTCGCATTCCGAGCTGTAAGCAAATGACTCACGGGCTTTCCAATGACAAGGCTGCGCCCGATCACACACACAGACTTACCTGAGATATCGATATTGTAATGGTCAAGCATCTTGATGACAGCTTCTGCTGTACATGGTGCATACCCATGCTTGAGGTGCACATGACCCGATTTACCGATGAAATCTTTGGGCGAAATGGCATAAATACTAGACATGGATAAATCTGTAATACCATCGACATCTTTTCTGACATCAATGCGATTGCTGATTGTATCCTCATCTAAATGGCTTGGTAATGGCTTGAACAGCAAGATACCATGAACGTTATCATCTGTATTCAGAAGACGGAGCGTCGAAATCAACTCTTCTTGCGTCACCTCCGCATCAAGCACAAGCTTCATGATTCTAGCATCGACACTTTCTATCATGCGCGTTGCTGTCGCTTCATAAGCGATGTCATCTTCGCGCGTACCAACCCGCACAGTAGCAAGTGTCGGCACAATATCTTTTGCTTTCAGATATGCCACACGAGCTTTCAGCGATGATCTGAGTTCATCAACGATTGGCTTGCCCCTTAATATATCAGTCAAAATACACTCCCATCACACCACTGCTTCCACATAGCCATAGACCTGTCCTGCTAGTGGTACATAGTCCCGCAAGATTTCTTTGCACGTAGATTCTGTCTCTTTTTTAAAATTTAAATCTGTAATCTGAGAAGTATTAATCTTCACATTCAGCCATGCAGATTCTAAACCGGCTCTTAATAACGTCGCACCACAACCCGCATCGGAGAGCGCCATACGCGATCCTTTTTCACTAAATTCAACCATAATCTCAATTGCTTTTGCACATAAATGCATAATCGCAACGGGCACACTCACAGCATCTTTCAGTGCAGATTGTATGGTTTTCTCTTTTTCAGCATGTTGCTCGTCCGTATCTTGAGGCAAAGAATAAGCGTTCAAAAGTGGTAAAAACACTTTCGCATCCATGTCAATCAACGTTAGTAATTCAGATTGAATGACCTTGGACCGAGCCAATAATTCTTTAATATCACTCTCATATTCTTTATACTTTTCTTTTCCAACGGTAAGATTACCGACCATCTCACCTAAGGCAACACCAAGCACACTGACAAGTGCAGCGGTGCCACCACCACCTGGCGTTGGAGACTTTGTTGCTAATTCTTTTGTATATTCTTCCAAACTTGTCCCGAGAAAAGTTCTAGTAGACATCCTTTACCTCCACATCGATTCCGTTCTATTGAGCACTGCCGCAATGGCATCATCCATATCATAGTACTTGTATTCGGCAAGCCTTCCAAGAAATAATACATTCGCTTCTGCATCGCCCTTTGCCTTGTATTGCGCAAACAATGCGCCATTTCGCTCATCATTAATCGGATAATACGGCTCCATCCCCTTCTCAAAATCAGCGGGATATTCTTTCGTGATAATGGTCTTCGGGCTCGCCTCACGTTCAAAATGCTTGTGTTCAATGATGCGCGTCCAAGGTGTCTCACGATCCGTATAATTGACAACAGCAATGCCCTGATGATCTTCTTCGTCCAAAACTTCGCTTTCGAGCCGTAAACTTCGATACTCTAAATCACCAAAACAATAATCATAATAAGCATCAATCATGCCTGTATACACAACCGTATCCGCAAGAGCGTCAAGCTCCGCACGACTGGCTAGATAATCAACTCCTGTACGAATATCCGCGCCAGCAAGCAACTTCTCTATTATCGCATTATATCCACCAATTGGTATCCCCTGATACCGATCTGAAAAGTAATTGTTATCATAAGTAAATCTTACAGGAAGTCTCTTGATGATAAATGCCGGCAATTCTGTACAAGAACGCCCCCATTGCTTCTCCGTGTAACCTTTAATAAGCTTCTCATACACATCACGTCCAACAAGACTAATTGCTTGTTCTTCCAGATTTTGAGGCTCGCCAGTGATCTCTTTCTTCTGCTCATCGATGATTGCTTTTGCTTCTTTTGGCGTGGAAATGCCCCAAAGCTTTGAAAAGGTATTCATATTGAATGGCATATTGAGAATCAGACCATTGTAATTTGCAATCGGACTATTGATGAAATTATTAAATTCAACCAGATCATTCACATAATCCCAGACCTGTTTATCGTCTGTATGGAAGATATGTGCACCGTATTTGTGGACATTGATTCCCTCTGTACGCTCACAATAGATGTTGCCCCCAATATGGTCACGTTTTTCAACAACAAGCACCGACTTGCCCGCTTTCATAGCCTCATGTGCAAATGTCGCACCGGACAAGCCACTTCCAACAATCAGATAATCGTAATGCATAATTCTCCTTTATCTATATATTCATATATTCTAATTAAAACAATCCAGATATAACGCCTTGTGTATCCACATCAATCTTCTCAGCAGCTGGAACTTTAGGCAGACCAGGCATCGTCATGATATCACCTGTAAGCGCGACAATAAAGCCTGCGCCCGCGCTGACTTTTAGATTCTTGACGGTAAGCGTGAATCCCTCAGGTGCACCCAGTAGACTTGGGTCATCACTGAAACTGTATTGTGTCTTCGCGATACAGATTGGTAGATTCGAGAATCCGAGATCCTCTAATTGCTTTTTCTGCTTGAGTGCCTGCGGCGTCAGCATGATGCCATCTGCATGATAGACTTTCGTTGCGACCGCTTCAATTTTCTGATCGATTGATAAGTCATCTTCATAACTAAATCTGAAATCATTCGGCGCTTCACAGAGTCTGACGACTTCTTCCGCAAGAAGTTTTCCGCCGTCTCCACCATGGGAGTAGACTTCAGAAAGTGCGACATTTACCCCGAGTTCTTTGCATCTTAATTCTACAAGTTCAAGTTCTGCTTCTGTATCTTGTGGGAATCGGTTGATCGCAACAACAACAGGCAGACCATATACGTCTTTCATATTGGCTACATGTTGGAGTAGATTTGGAAGACCTAAATTGAGCGACGCAAGATCTTCTTCTGCAAGCTTGTCTTTTGGCGTGCCACCGTGATGCTTTAATGCTCTCACCGTTGCAACCAATACAACTGCGTCTGGCTTTAGACCAGCCATGCGGCACTTGATATCGAGGAATTTCTCTGCACCGAGGTCCGCACCGAATCCAGCTTCCGTCACAACATAGTCGCCAAGCTTGAGCGCCATCTTCGTTGCGATGACTGAATTACAGCCATGTGCAATATTGGCAAACGGACCACCATGGACAAATGCAGGTGTATGCTCAAGCGTCTGGACGAGATTTGGCTTGAGTGCATCTTTCAGCAGCGCTGTCATTGCGCCTTGTGCTTTCAGCTCACCTGCGGTCACAGGCTTATCATCATAAGTATAGCCGACAACAATACGTGCAATACGTGCTTTCAGATCGTCAATATCACGAGCGAGACATAAAATCGCCATAATCTCACTTGCAACCGTGATATCATATCCATCCTCACGAGGCGTGCCGTTGACTCTGCCGCCAAGACCATCCGTAACAAAACGAAGCTGCCTGTCATTCATATCCACACAGCGACGCCAAGTAATCTTGCGCACATCGATGTTCAGCGCATTGCCTTGAAAGATATGATTATCAAGCATTGCCGCAAGTAGATTATTTGCTGCCCCGATTGCATGCATGTCACCTGTAAAATGTAAATTAATATCCTCCATTGGAACAACTTGCGCATAACCACCACCAGCAGCGCCACCTTTGATTCCAAAGACAGGTCCAAGAGACGGCTCTCTCAATGCAACGACAACATTTTTGTTTATTTTCTTAAGTCCATCGGCAAGACCGACCGTCGTCGTTGTCTTCCCTTCACCAGCAGGTGTCGGTGTAATCGCCGTCACAAGAATCAACTTACCATTTGGTTTATCCGCATGGTCGCTGATGAGCTTATAGTCCACCTTTGCTTTGTACTTACCATAATTCTCAAGGTATTCACGATCTACCCCCGCAGTATCAGCAACCTCTTCAATGCGCTGCATCTGTGTAGCCTGTGCAATATCAATATCACTTTTCATTCCATTCCCCCATTCTATCCAAAACTTAATCATCAAAGCGAATATAATCGCTAGATTGTAACACTGTCTAGAACCCCTGACAATTCAATAATCTCAGAGATGTCCTTATATTTGTTGAGCGTATACAAATGTATGCCCTCCGCGCCAGCATCAATATAACTACCGAGCAAACGCTCTGTATATTCCATGCCAGCTTCTTTAAATGATGCGGCATCGTCCTTATATCGTCCCATAATTGCAGATAATTCCGCGGGTATTGAGACACCATTGGATAAACTCATTCGAATGGCACCATCTCTGGAGATAATCGGCATCACGCCAACGATGACAGGAATCGTCACACCTGCACTACGAATCCGATTCATGAATCGTTCATAGGCGTGCACGTCATGGCAAAGCTGTGTCGTAAAGAATTCTGCACCAAGATCCTGCTTGAGCTTGAGATATTGGATATCCTCATCGATGGTATCTGATTCAATATGAATCTCAGGATATGCCGCAGCGCCAATACATAGATTTGGGTGTTTTTCCTTAAAGCAACCGATTAGGTCACTGGCATGTTCAAAATCACCTTTTGTACCTGTCCACCCCTCTGGTAAATCGCCCCGAAGTAACAGAATATTTTCGATACCAATATCCAGATAATTGCTCGCATATTGTTCTACTTTATCAAATGTATTCCCAATACATGTAAAATGCGGCATTACATCTACGCCAGACTCTAAAATCAACTTGCATACTTCAACCGAGCGACCTTCATTTGTGCCGCCTGCACCATAAGTAATACTGATGAAATCTGGATTAAATTTATATAGATGTGAAAGTGTATTTTGCAGTGGTTCCATTGGCTGTCCATCTTTAGGAGGGAATACTTCAAACGAAAAAGTTCTTTTTTTCTTTAATAATTCGGCTATCTTCATCTTTTAAAAAACGCTCCATTGTTCTAATTGCTTAAAATAATAAAAAATCGATAGGTATAGACCTATCGATTTATTATACAAGAAAATGGTGAAAATGTCGATATTTGCACTCTAGCTTTCCTGAATGAACTGTAGGAGTTTCTGCGCTGCAACATGGATACCATCACGATCGTTTCGATCCAGTCCAAGATGGGTGAAAATCTCCCCAATAAATACACCATTGTCTTTCAGATTCTGGAATACTTCATCGATGATTGGATTACATACGAGCTGCTCTTGCATTGGTCCAAATGGGTTTGCAAAGAATGTCTTTGAAAGTCCGACTTCCTGCGTTGTCCCCTTCGCCATGCGTTTGCCCTCTACAAATATCTGTTTTGCTTCTTCAAGATCATCAATATATCTCATACCGAGATCCTTATCATAGTTATTTGCGTAGCAGAGCATATCAATCGTATGGTTCTTTGCAATGACTCTATATGGTGCTGCAGGCGTGATAACTCTCGCATTAAGTACATCTGGATTGAGGAAAATAGAACGATCCATGTCTCGATATGGTGTCCCTGGATCGAGGTCATCCAAACGGATAAATGCGCCAATTTCAGTTCCCTGACCATATGGAATACCATCTTCAATATGAATCGTACCCATATCATCAAAGACAACTTCGATATCCTTGATGATGTCGTTTCCAAGGCTCTTGAGTGCCTCAATGGACTCTGACTTGCCCGCGCCTGAATCGCCCATGAGCATGATGCCTTTTCTCTTGCCATCGAACAACGTGATGTTGATGAATGCACCATGAATTGGAAGCCAGCCCTGTCTCATCATCGCAAGATTGTGAAGCGTAAGCACCATCTTCTTCATGTATCCGAAGTATTCTACCTTTTCATCATAGGAGATACTTCCAACATAGATACCCTCTTCTTCGTCATAGTGGAATACAGTCTCATCCCTACCGTCCTTATTGGCAAAGAGTACGATCGCATCAGGCTTCGCCTTTGCTTCTTCTGGAGACGCAAGCTCAAATAGATTGGCTAAAGACGCACCAGAACAAGTGAAATCTCTATGGAAATAGATATTGATAAGCAACGACCCAACTTTAGCTGGATAGCAGAAGAAGTCATCCTTTGAACCCGCAAAATACTCAATCGGATTCTGATCAGAATTCTCAAACATGCCCGTACGTTTGTTGGACTTTGTTGAAAGAATCATCGGTGTTCGAAGCATTACAGACTCAATGACATCAATCTTACGGAGAATTTCATACTTCTCGGAAAGTGGTAGTGTCCTTAGATTGTATGTAAGAAGCGCTGCATTGGTACCAGCCTGTACCTGACGGAATACACCGCTATTTCGCCTTGTAAGCGCCTGCTCAATGGTTCTGTATGAGTTTCTCAGCAATACATTGAACTCAGAATCTCTTTGAATAAATCTTGTACCATTTGTTGTCGCGTGCTGCTGATTTGTCACAGAATATCTCTGCTGACTCTTCCAAAAATTATAAAGTCCTTCAACAAACTCCAAAAAACGCTCTTTATCTGTAAGGTAATAACTTTCAATCTCCTCCGGTTTCAGTACCAAAAGGGATCTGCATACATGCGAGATTTCTTTTAAGACAACCGTCATATGCTTATCATGTACAATCCAAGTTGCGAGCTCAGGATCTCTCTTCTGAAGATATTCGATATACTTTTGTACAAATGCCCCAACATCTCTTGAACCTAGAAACTGCTGCGCACTTGCTGGAAATGCGAGGTCGAAATTGACAATTGCAATATTGTCATTTAGATATAATTTCTCTTTCATACTCATGCTCCTCTTCTTTTTTTGTTCTTATATTTATTTACTTCTTATTATAGCCATATAAATTTGGACAAACCTTAAATTGCCCAATCTTATATATTATATCAGAACACAAGTAATATATCAAATGAAGCCGCAAGACTAAACTGACTAAACAGACTAATCCGACAACTAATACTGGCAAAGCCCACAAAAAGATAAGCGGGCATTTATATATATTGATATATCATATATTCCAGTACGCAATCTGGAACAAGTCCCTCCACATCGCCACCGAGTAAAAATACTTCTTTAATCATGGACGAACTGATAAAAGAATGTTGTGGATCCGTCATGAGAAACACCGTCTCCACGCCCTCTGGATAAAGCCGCGCGTTCATCTGCGCCATCTGAATCTCATACTCAAAGTCCGTCGTTGCACGAAGACCACGTAGCACGACATTGATATCATTGTCCCGCACGTAGTCCGCTAAAAGACCGTCAAAACTATCCACAGTGACATTGGGCAAATGCCCTGTCGTCTCCGTAATCAGATGCATGCGCTCATCTACACTGAGTAGCGGTGTCTTCGACTGGTTCTTCAACACACCAACCACGAGCTTGTCACAAAGATTACTACCCCTCTGAATCAGACCAAGATGTCCATTGGTAATGGGATCAAATGTCCCCGCATACAGCATTGTCTTCATTTGCATACTCCTTTATATCTTCTCAAGTATCCTTACGAGTGTCTTTCCATAACGTTTGTCTTTCGTGATTTCAAAATCAGATGGCACCTGATAGTCAGGCGATTCCACATCACTCTCTACAACCAATATTGAGCCTTCTACGAGCACATTGGAAGTGAGTAGTGACTCAAATGCCGCTTCATACAGACCTTTGCGATAAGGCGGATCCAAAAACACCAACGACACCTTTTCTTTGATTCGTGGCAAATTATGCCTGAAATCGCCTTTTAAGACGACGGTGTCTTCGTCTGCTTTTACATGCTTTAGATTCTTCACCGTGAGCGCAATGGCATCAGCCGAACTGTCAATAAAATAAACCTTTTTTGCACCTCGTGAAATCGCTTCGATTCCCAAAGAACCCGAACCTGCGAACATATCGACAACAACAGAATCATATATTTCGTCCATAATCATTGAGAATACAGCTTCTTTTACTCTATCTGTGGTTGGTCTGATTGCATTGCCCTCAGGAGAAGTTAGTTTCGCTCCTCTGAATTTGCCTGTAATTACGCGCATTTTGCCTCCTAGTGGAATTTGTCTCTAACTATTTTATTTCTAACTATAATAAACCCCAATTATAACCCAATTTCTGTTGGACTAAATTTCGATTGGATAATCTCCAATAACTGTGTGTTGGCGACCTCTTGCAAATTCGGGTCCGCTTGGATTAATTGTTTGGCATCCTCGGATGCGAGTTGTAGTAGCTTTTTGTGTCTTGAATCTGCGAGGTCCGCGATTTTCATCTCCATGAGACCGTGTTGTCTTGTGCCGAATGGATCACCAGAACCTCTCAATTCTAAATCTTTTTCTGCGATGACGAAGCCATCATTCGTGCTTACGAGCGTCTTAGCTCGTTCTTTTGATTTCTCTGTAATTTTGTCCAATATCAACATACAGTAAGACTGGATATTGCTGCGTCCAACGCGACCTCTTAGTTGGTGGAGTTGGGCTAAACCGAATCGCTCGGCATGTTCGATAATCATAACAGTAGCATTTTTAACATTTACACCAACTTCGATGACGACGGTTGAGCAGAGTACGTCAATCTCTCCCGCGGCAAATCTTGCCATAATCTCGTCTTTTTCTTCTTGTGGCATGGCACCATGAAGCATCGCGACACGGTGATTTTTAAAATATCTCGATGCATCAGCAAAGATGCTTTTCAACGAGCGCAATTGCTGATTTGTCTGATTTTGTGGGCGCAGATGGTGCACATGTTGTGATGATTGCTGTTGTCTATCATGATTATAGTTAGATGGTATTTGATGATTGACAGCGTCATCACCACCGCGCTCATCTCGTTCATAAACGGGCTGGTCATCGATAATTGGTGCTACGATATAGCCTTGATGTCCTTGATTTAACTCCTCTTGCATAAAGGCATATGCCGAAGCGCGATTCTTTGATTCAATTGCTCTTGTGATAATTGCAAGTCTACCCTCGGGCATGACATCTAACATGGAGATGTCCAAATCTCCATATAGCACCCATGCGAGAGATCTTGGAATTGGCGTCGCACTCATGACGAGCACATCAGGGCTAGTATCAAAATCTGTAACGGAACCGTCTGCATTTGTTGATGCTGTTGCTGCTGATTTTGCTTTCGCTGACAACGTCTTTCGCTGATTTACACCAAAACGATGTTGCTCATCTGTCACGACAAGCCCAAGATTCTCATATTCTACCGCCTCAGAGATCAGTGAATGGGTACCGATTGCAATGCGTGCAGCGCCCGTTTTCAATGCGTCAAGCACTTCTCGTTTCTCCGCAACTTTCAACGATGAAGATAGAAATACCGCTGGCACATTTGGAAATAATTTCTGCATCTCAAGATAATGCTGCTTCGCTAGAATCTCTGTTGGTGCCATCATTGCAGCTTGATAACCAGAATTTACAGCCTTAATCAACGCGGCAAATGCCACAGCAGTCTTCCCGCTTCCAACATCGCCCGCAACCAGTCTGTGCATGACGCCAGAGCTTTCCATATCTGAGTAAATTACCCTTATTACCTTGTCTTGCGCCTCTGTCAATGTGAACGGCATCGATTTCTTATATTCTTCGATCGTATAATCTGGATGAAACCGTATGCCTTCTTTTGTCTCATAATCTGCAGAACGTAGATATCTCAGTCCTAGCGCAAGTAAAAAGAATTCATCATAAATCAGCCTGCGTTTCGCAACATTGTATTGTTTCTCATCTTGTGGAAAATGAATCGCTGATATTGCATATTCTAGTGGGCACAGGCGGTGCTTTTTCAGAATCTCTGCGGGGATATGCTCTATAATAGGAGAGACATTATCCGCATCTATTTGCTCATTGATTTCATTTGCATCGTTTCTTTTAGTAGTAATTGTGGGAGCTTGCAGTTGCGACATTTGCACACAATCTGTGTATTCGAGAGCGCCAATAATCGCCTTGCGAATATCTTTCTGACTCAAGCCTTTTGTCAACCGATAGACAGGTAAAATGGTAGTAACTGCGTCTTTGGGTAGCGAAAATTCTGGGTGAACCACCTGAAGCCGTCCATAATTAAAATCAGGCGTGCCATAAAATACATAGCCACAGCCTGTACGCAGCATTTTATCAATATATTTATCCCTAAAAAACACAAGCTCGACAGCCCCAGTACCATCTTCAACAAGAATCCGAAGAGGCGAACCCGTCATGCTCAGTACAC
>JAISJM010000108.1 GCA_031261525.1 Eubacteriales Family XIII. Incertae Sedis bacterium | reverse complement strand
CTGGAGAAGAGTCAACCTTCCGGGCGTCTCTATTGGATTTACAGTCGGTTGCTTATTCTCTATCATTGGCAATATCTGGCCGGCAACGATTGCATGGGCTGGTGGCGGTGGTCTTGGTTGGTCCGGAGGTATGATTGGCGTGTTCTTTAATATCATCATTATCATCATCTGCGCATTCGTATTCAAGCCATATGAAAGGGTTGATGAGCTATTCAATACCGTAAAGACCTATCGAGAAGTTCACACCAATAAGGCCATTTAGATCCTATAAGGCATAAATAAAAAGCAAGGTCTGTATCGCAGACCTTGCTTTTTTATTTACGATTATACAATCCGGTTCTGCATATCACCAATCAAAAATGAATTGATATTGCGGAGCACCTTATGAATGATTGCTTCGCGCGAATCGTGGCTTGCCCACGCAATATGTGGCGTGAGATAGCAATTCTCAAGTGCAAGCAATGCGTAATTTTCAGGAATTGGTTCTTTGTCTACGACGTCGAGATAGGCTTTGCCAATTCTGCCATTGATCAGCGCGGCTTCCAGATACGCTTCATCGATTAGTCCCGCCGAGGCGGTATTGATGAGCGTTGCACCCGCTTTAATGATATCAATCGTATCTTCTCCGATGAGATTGCGCGAGCTTTCTGTCAGACTTTTATGTAGCGTGATAATATCCGATTTTGCAAGCGCATTGTCAAGGTCTGTAAACTCGAGCTTGTTGCTTGCGCGCGAATGGTCTGGGTGATATGTCACAATACTGATGTCCATACCAAAACCAGATGCGATTTCACTCACGCGTCTGCCAATCTCACCAAATCCAACAATTCCAAGGTGCATATTCTGAAGCAACCCAAATTCTGGATACGTAAAATCAAGCAGTTCCTTATCGATGACTGGATGAGATCTTATAATTTGTGCGGTTTCACGCATGCCAGTCACCGCATCGAGAATCATTGCCCACGTATATTGCGCGACACTTTCCGTCGCATAGCCACGTACTGTCGTCACGGCAATGCCTTTTTTCTTGGCGTTGATGACGTCGATATGCGCATACGAATCCGACAAACAGCCGATGTATTTTAAATTGGGGCAGTAGTCGTAGACTTTCTTGTCGATTGGACAGCTGTGCGTCAATACAATATCCGCATCACCAATCGTCGATATCACATCATTTGCATACGTATGAGCGTGAAAGCACAACTCCCCCGCTACGAGGAGGGATGCAAATGTGAGGTCATCCCTCGTAATTATTTGTCCATCAAGTATCACTATTTTCATACGTATATTGTCGCATAAATGGGGGCAAATGGTCAACTATAGAATTTATTAATAAAAATGTAATATTTAGTTTGTCTAAATATATGATATATTACAATAGCGCGGAGAAATTTATTTGCTTCGAGCTCTCATACGCTGCATGCGCATTGTAAGACGCATGTGGCGATGACTTTTATACGGAAAAAATTGTGTTATATATGATAGACTGTAGGGGTATTACAGATAATGGATAATAAGGGAAGTTTTATCAGAGGTTCTGTTGATATGATTATTCTAGCACTTCTTCAGAAGGAGGACTGCTACGGTTATCAGTTGACAATGCTCATAAAAGAATATTCAGGGAATCTGTTAAATGTCCCTGTCGGTTCCCTTTATCCCTCGCTATATAAGATGGAGGAACGAGGATATATTTCAACGGTACAAAAAGTCATCAAGAACCGCACACGGATGTATTATCATCTCGAATCTGCGGGCAAAGATTACCTCGTTGCACTGTATAAGGACTATTGTGAGATCCATGATGGCATTGACAAAGTGCTGCGCAAATGCAGCGAATATGGAGGCGCAGATAGATAATGACAAATTCCATAAATTATAAAGAGGTAACGCATTATTATCGCGAAATCAGATCCTTATTTTCAATGATATTACGTGGAATGACCTTGATCTGGAGGCAATTTATGCGCAGATAAATACCTGTCAGACATCCGTTGGCGAAGAATATCTCTATGCAATGCTCCATGAACCTGCCTTTGCGGAGACAAATCTTATCAAACGGGAAAAGTTTATCCAGATTCTAGATTCTGACCCAAACAAGTCACAAAGGACGGCGAATCTTTCAATTATCAGATACAGCAAGACCCAACAAACACGCACAACGCCATCACGCTACTGGAATATCTAGGTTTTGATGCGAAAATCATCGCGGATGCTCGCGCGTATTTGGATATGGCAACTTCGCAATCAATGAAATGACCGTTTCGGTTTAGCTACCTGTACTATTTCCTCGCCACTCTTTCGGTTTCACGCCAGTAGCTTTTTTAAAGATACGTGCAAAATAGACGGGATCACCGATGCCGACTTTCTCTGCGATTTCATGTACCTTTAGCTCTGTCGTGCGGAGTAGTACTTTCGCTACCTCGACTCTTTTCTCCTGCATATAGGCTGCAAGATTGACGCCCGTTTTGCGTTTGAAGAGTTTGCTCAGATAGCCTGGGCTCAGATAGACCAATTCGGAAAGCTGTTCGAGTGACCAATTCTCCATGTAATGTGTCTCAATGTGCGACTTGATTACTTTGATGATATCTTCATCGACCGTGTTGTCTGCGACAGTAAAATCATAGATTTTCAGCGTGAAATCAATGATATATGTCTCCATTTGCTCTATTGTATCTTGTTTCAATGATATTGGAATTTCTGATAGATTTTCCTGTACCACCCAGCGAATGCCATGATTGCGTAGAAGTTGGCTGATACAAAAATGATGTATATGCAGACAGAGGTTATAGACTTCATGGTTCGGCACATGTTCCGCTTTTACATATTCAAACATACCCGAGATGATATTGACAATGCCATCTCGGTTTTTGTTTTCAAAGATAATCGGCAGATAATTCAGGTCTGAAATCATCTGTTCGATGATGTCATCTGCAATTTTTGGGAGCTTTTCAAAACTTACAATATTATGATTATGTGTTTTTTCATGGGTTGCAAATTGTGCAGCTTGGTCGCTTTCATGTATAGCAGCGGCAACCTGCAAATATCCCGAATGATGACCACTAAGCCCGATTGTACCGAAGATATGAAGCTCTGTGGTTAGGATATCATTTGCACGGATGCAAAGCTTGTATAGTTCATCTGTCTGTGGGGCGCATACGATATAGTAACATTTGCGCTCGCCTTTTGGTATTTGATAATATCGGAAACCCGCAAGTGTTTCACAAAGGACTTCCTGCGCACGGATAAGCTGCATTGGCATATTCACGGCATCCGTGAAATTTTCAGGTGTGATTTCAAAGCGAATCACATAATATTCTTTTAAATCTAAATCGAGTTTCTTTAGATGTTCTTCAATATAGGAATCGGACATCGCAATATGATTGACGAGGTTATTGAGAAATAGATTTCGCTGAAGCGAAAGGTTCTCTTCCACTTTGCTTTCAATATGCTTCATGAGTTCTTCACTACTTTGAGACTGTTCAATGAGGAGCTTTGCTTTCTCAATCGCACGCGTCAAGTCTTCAATATTCATCGGTTTTAGAACGAACTCGACAACGCTGTATTCAATCGCTTTTTGCGCATACTCAAAATCAGGAAATCCCGTAAGGAGGATAACCTTGATGGAGGGATACTTTTCATAGAGCATCTTTGCGAGTTCGAGTCCATTCATGCCAGGCATGCGGATATCAGAAATCACGATGTCTGGTGTAACTACTGGAATCTGCTCAAGCGCATCAATGCCGTCCTCCGCTTGAGCGGCAATTTCGCAACCCAAGGCAGCCCAATCGATGGCATTTGCAAGCCCTCTGCGTATCGCTTCTTCGTTATCTACAATCATAATTTTAATCATGACGCGTCCTCATCAATTGGCAAAGTCAAAGTGACTTTTGTCCCATCTCCAACAGTACTTTCAATTTCCATACCGTATGCATCGCCGTAAAGCAAGCGGATGCGACGTGCGATATTTGCCAGTGCAACGTGATTATTTGAATCATCATACACATGATTCGCATCGAGATTGATGGCATCAAACGCACTCGTATCAAATCCTACGCCGTCATCGCTGACACGTAGATACAATGCATCAGTATCTTCCCAGATGCTAATCGTGACATTTCCTCCATTGCGCTTTTGTTCAATGCCATGCACGATGCTATTTTCCACCAAAGGCTGCAATGTCAACTTTGGCAGATAATAGGCAAGGATTGACTCATCTTCCACATTGATGTCGTAATTCAGTTTTGAGCCAAACCGCTCCTTTTGTAACTCTAAATAATATCTTACATATTCTAACTCTTGTTTCATTGTGATTTTTTGCTTATCTTTATTGATGATTCCAGAACGTAACAGTTTTGCCAAATTATCTACAATCTTACAGATATCATATTGCTTTTCTTCCATGCAGCGCACATTAATCCAGTGCAATATATTGAAGATAAAATGTGGCCTAATCTGGGATTCAAGCATCTGAAATTCTGCTTCGCGAAGCATCAATCCACTCTGATAGACTTCATCGACAAGCGTCTCAATATTGCCCGCCATATCATTGAATGTCCGTGCAACACGCTCGGTCTCCCGATAAGGCGTCGGCTGCATACGGGAGGTGAGGTCGCCCGCACCGAGTTTATCCGTGGCATGCAGCATATCCCGAAGTGGCTTAGACAGCAGATAGATACAAAGTCCGCCGATGAAGAGCGTAATCAAAATCATAACGATGATAAAGAATAGGTGCATTTTGGATATCTGACTGATGGTGTCGAAGATATCACTTTCTGGAATATATACATCGACGAGCAATTTGTTCGTATGAAGCTCCCGAAGCGCATGATAGTACGAGGTACCTCCAATTTCAATATATTCATCTTCACCTAATGGTGGATGCTCGCTGTAGTCTGGTATTGGTTTCGTGAAGCTGATAATTTGTTCCTCCTGTGTGCGTAAAAGCACGGAAGTATGAGGGTAAATGCCCTCGATTGGGGCTGTATCAAGAAGTTCATTTGCATCGATTTCAATCATAATCTTACCGATGATAGTCATCGTATCCATGTCAAAATAATCTACAATATAGTAGCAGAAACGTCCATGCGTATCATCGGAATAAAATTCTTTCGGTACATTTCGATCCTTTATGACTGCATAGACGGATTGGATTCGTTCTAGTGTGCCGAGGATACTTCCTGACCTGAGAACGGATAGATATTCGACACCATCATTAATCAGATAGATGCCTGTGACGATTCCAGAATCGAGGTGATTCCCGATCTGAATGGCATGATTCAATTCTTTTTCTAGGGTTAGACGCTGTTGCTGGCTTGGTTGCGCGTCCATCGCCATGATTTCTTGTGTGTTTTTATTTTGGAGAAGAAAATACGTCGTTTCGTCAAGCGTGTCGAAGATATCCGTGGTATTTTCGGCAAAATTGTCCGCATAATAATCAACCGTCTCGATGGCATTATCTTCAAGCCGATCTGACACGATGTTGTTAAAATAGACAATCGAGCATACCGCTGGTACAATCATGAGAAGTACGCACAATGCCATAAATACTGCAAAAAGGGATATTTTTCGACGCATTTTTCGACGCATATGAACCACCTACCTACTAGAAAGTTTATCATCGAAAGACGATTTTGTCCTATGAATGTGTCCAAAAAATGCTTTCTGTAACAAACAATTAAATAATAAAATGCTTATATGCTAAATTTCACTTATTTTTATTGTTATATGGGAAAGGGATAAGAGGTAAAGAAAATGAAAAAACTACTCGTTGTGCTTCTCATAACCGCAATGGTTGTTGGGATGGTAAGTGGTTGTTCGAAGAAAGCGGACAACAAAAAAAGTAGTACAAACAAGGATGGTGAGATTGTACTCAACTATCCGACCTTCCAGTGTGGTGTCAACACGGCAGCAGAAGTTGTTGCCAAACTCGTTGAAGAATTCAATGAAAAATACGATGGCAAATACGAAATTAAGCTTGAAGAAATCCCTGGCGATACGAACTATGTTGACAAAATCAAAGTACAGCTCGGTACTGGTGATCTTCCTCCAGTCATCTATGGTGGTGGATTCAACCTCCTCGATTTAGCACTTGCAAAGGATTTGGTTGTTGACTTGACAGAGAAAGTAGATGCCGATTCAGAATGGAAAGATTTATACTCTGAGGCTGCATTGACAACAAACAGTCGAGATGGAAAGATTTACGCATCTTCCGTAGAAGGCTCGCTCGTGGGTTATTTCTATAACAAGGAATTGTTTGACAAAGCTGGTATCAAAGAACCTGCGAAGACATGGGATGAATTCTTTGCGCAGTGTGAGACGCTAAAGAAAGCTGGAATTACACCGCTTTCAATGGATACAGCGGATTCTGCATGGGTGACACAGCTTTGGCTTGGAGCACTTGTCGCAACAGACAATGAATCTGGTCTTGATTTCATGAAGACGATGAATCCAACAGATTACAACACACCAGAGATGATTGCCGCAGTAGAAAAAGTTCAGAAAATGCTAAAGGAATACACAACGCTCGATGCAATCGGTGGCAAATACGAACAAGCTGCCAATAATTTCCTCTCAGGACAGACTGCAATGATTGCAAATGGTCCTTGGATGATTGGCGATTTTACCGACGAGACAAAGACGACAAAAGATTTTGCGGATAAAGTAGGAACGGCAATCTATCCAGATTCCTTCGTGTATGATGCACCAATTCAAGGCTATTTTGTAACAAAGCAGAGCGATCCAAAAGTGGAAGAAGCAGCCATTGAGATGGTGAAGTTCTTTACATCCGCACATGCACAGCAGCTTGGTCTCGATCTACAAGGTATGGTTCCAGCATCTGATACAGTAAAGGTTTCAGACGAAGCGAAAGACAAATTCCCACTACTATCTGAGTTTATTGAGTTGGCAGCTGATGCCGAGACAAGAACAGATAACATGCAAGCGACGATGTATTCAAATCTATTAGATACCATCAGTCAAGAACTTCCAAGACTACAATCTGGCGATATCGATGCGAAAGGATTCTGCGAGATTATGTCCAAGGATGCAGCAAAGAATTCATAGGAGTCCACAATTATGATGAACACAAAAAAGAGATGGATTGTAATATTTCTTCTCCCAACGGTCGCTTTATTTTTATTGATATACCTCGTACCACTACTCATTGTATTTGTGACCTCGTTCTTTGACTATCGATTGACAGCATCGGAATTGAGTTTTGTAGGATTGTCAAATTATATCAGTCTGTTTGGCGATCCTGATTTCCACAAAGCCTTTTCCAATACAATCATATGGATTCTCATACAATGTACGCTTCATGTTGGTATGGGTACACTCTTAGCATTGATACTATACAAAAAAGTCCGTGGCTGGAAATTTGTCCGTACGGTATATATGATTCCAAACATCATATCAAATGCTGCGATGGGCATGATTTTCTTGAATATTTTCAATCCATCTTACGGTGTTCTCAATTCAATCTTAAAGTCAGTTGGACTAGGGCATCTTGCAAAGAACTGGCTCATGGACTCGGCGACAGCATTTCCTGCGGTCACGCTCGTCTGGTTCTTGTTTGCTGGATATACAACAACGCTCGTCTTATCGTCAGCACTTTCAGTGGATGAGTCTCTGATTGAGGCTGCCAAAATTGATGGTGCATCACCCGTTCAGACGGATTTATTTGTCATGCTGCCACTACTGAGAAAGATGATTGGAACAACGATGGTTATGGCTGCAACTTATATGCTTCAGATGTTTGACCTCATCTATATCACAACAGGTGGTGGACCAGGAAAGGCGACGACAAACTTGCCGCTCCTGCTCTACGGTGCCTATAAAGGTGAAAATAATTACGGTTATGCCAATACCATTGGTGTTGTAATCGTGCTCATGGGTATCGCCGTTATGGCAATAATCAACAAGGTAATGAAGGTGAATGACGATGAATACTAATACCATAAATCCACGAGACCGCTTGCTCGCGGCACTCAAATATCTATTTGTAATTGCCTGTGTTATCGCAGCGCTCTTCCCACTCTTGTGGGTGTTTATGTCATCTTTCAAGAGTAATTCTGAGATTTTATCAAGTGGCGTCAGCCTGCCAAAGAGCTTTAATTTCTCAGGATATATAGACGCGCTGCGCATTTCCCCAATTCTAAAATATTTTGCAAACAGCGTACTTATTGCAGGTGTCGTCACTTTTGTAAATGTCTTACTCTTGTCGATGGCAGGATATGTATTTGCACGATGCCAATTCTTTGGAAAGAAATTTCTGTATTTTCTATTGTCCTTATCCATGGTCATACCGATGACAGCGTTGCTCCATCCTGTGTATATTGTTGTCAATTCACTTCAGCTTTATGACACAAAACTCGGTTTGATTTTGGTCTACACGGCACTGAACATGCCGATGAGTCTATTGATTATGCGAAGTACTTTCCAAGGGATTCCTCGTGCACTCGAAGAGGCTGCCTATGTAGATGGCGCAGGGTTTGTACGTACGTTCTTTCAGATTATGCTGCCTTGTGCGAAAGGTGGGCTTGCGTCTTCCGCTGTGCTCGCTTTTTTAGGCTCATGGAATGAGTTTACATTTGCATTGGTTCTTACAAGTGGAGAGTCTGCACGGACATTGCCGCTCTCCCTCAGTTATTTTACATCACAGTTTAGCTTCAACTACACGGCGTTGTTTGCGGCTGTGACGATTGCGGTAATTCCATCGATATTGGTATTTGCAATCTTCCAAGAACAGGTTATTTCAAGTCTTACAGCAGGGGCTGTGAAAGAATAAAAAAGAATAAAAAGGAGAATTATTCATGATTAAAGTTGGCGTCATTGGTCTAGGCGAAGTATCACAATTGATGCATCTTCCGATTCTGCAGGACCTAAATGAACAATATGAAATTACGGCGGTATCAGATGTATCACCTTCACTCGTAGAATATATCAAAGGCAAATACAAAATCGCAGATGGATATCTTAATGCCGAAGAACTTATACAGCATGCGGATATCGATGCGGTATTCATTCTATCCCCTGACCAATATCACGGACAGTATGCTGCGCTCGCCTTGAAGATGGGTAAGCATGTCTTTGTTGAGAAGCCTGTTACATTGTACGAGGAAGAATTGCAGGAACTCATCGAATTGAAGAAACAATATCCAAATCAAATCGTCATGGTTGGCTATATGCGTCGCTATGCAGGTCCATTCCTCAAAGGAAAAGAAATTTTAGAAGAAAATCCAATGAAGACGGAATATCTACGCTTTAGAGATATCATCTGCGAAGCACCTTTCTACATTGGTCAGACCCGAAGCATCTTCTATCCGAAAGATGTTCCTGCAGATGTCATCAAAGACGGTGGCGCAAGGCGCAGGGCACATCTTGACCGTGCAATCGGTGCCGATGCAACCGATGCACAACGCACGACCTACCAGATGATGACAGGTCTAGGTTGTCATTCATTCTCCGCTGTAAGGGAGTTATATGGGACACCGAAGAAAATTCATTCCGTATGTACAAGTGAAGACGGCGAGCACGTCATCATCGTCATGGAATTCGATGGATTTATGGCGACCTATGAACTTGTAAACAATCAAAATATCGTTCAGTTCGATGCGAGCATTGAGGTCTTCCAGAACACGCGTAAGGTCTTAATCAAGTATGAGACGCCATATCTTCGTTATCAGCCAGCCAGTGTTTCTGTCATCGAATCCACTGCGCATGACACGAAGACGACGACCTATGGACCGCAGTTTACAGATGCCTTTAGAACGGAATTGACGTTGTTTGCGCAGCACGTAACGGAGGGCACAGAGCCGAAGACGAATCTTGAAGATGCCGTCAGCGACTTAAAACTTTTCAAGCGAATTATCGATGTCATGAGAGGAGGACAGGGTGAGTAAGATTACAATTGCAACCGCGCCGTGTTCTTGGGGTGTGTGGTATGCCGATGGTACGCCGTCTGGCGTTCCGTCCGAAGTGTTTCTCGATCAAGCAAGTGCGGCGGGCTACAAAGCGCTTGAACTTGGTCCTGATGGATACCTTCCGAGTGATCCAGAGGAACTGAAAGAAGCTTTAGACTCAAGAGGACTTTTTGTCGCTGCAGGTACCGCATGCTGGGCATTTGATCAGTTTGATAGCTTTGACGGTGCAAATGGATTTATTGAGAATCTTGACGCATTATGTAGCCGAATTAAGCAATTCGATGGTTCCTATCTTGTTGCGATGGATGAATCAGATGTGGGTCTTTATAGTGAAAAGAAATCAGGATATAATCCACAAATTTGGAATAGATATCTGAATATGTTCCAAGCTTTAAGCGATTTTACGCAGGCTGAATATGATATCAAGACGGTCTATCATCCACATATTAAGTCACTCATTGAGACGACTGAAGAAATTGAACGGCTTCTAGAATATACAGATTTAGATCTGTGTTTTGATACTGGGCATCACGCATATGTAAATGGAAATGGTCAAAAAGGCGATCCAAGTGTGAGTGCATTTCTGCGAAAGTATGCAGATCGGATTCCATATCTCCATCTGAAACAAGTGGACGGTCAGATCTATAAAAAGGTGATGGACGAGCATATCGACTCCGATACGGCATTCGATATTGGTGTCATGTGCGATCTTCCAGATGGCATAATTGACTTTGTCGATGTCAAAAAGACACTCGACGAGATTGACTTTGAAGGCATTGCGGTCGTAGAATCCGATATGGCGGGAGAAGCTTTACATCGGGCATTCGATTCAGCCAAACGCAATATTGCTTATTTACAGGAAGGAAAGTGGGACAAATAATGAATGTAATCGTTTGTGATTCGTACGAAGATATGAGTAAGAAAGCTGCAGAATTAACGGCGCAGATGCTAGAAACAAAGCCCAATGGATTGGTAAGCTTCCCTGGTGGAGATACCCCTGCGGGGATGGTAAAGGATTTTGTCTCGATGGTCAATGATGGTATTGTGGATATCTCTCATGCAAATTTCACAATGCTAGATGAATGGGTCGGGTTATCCGTAAAGGATGAGGGCTCGTGTGCAAAATTTGTGCAAGATAATCTCATCGATCAGCTTGAGAAACCATTTGCACACATTCACATGGTCGATGGTAGTGATAATCCAGAAAATCAGATTGCGGCATTAGATCATTTTATCGAGTCCTATGGACCACTCAGTGTGTCCGTGCTCGGCATTGGTTTAAATGGGCATCTCGGTTTCAATGAGTCTGGCGTATCCCCAAATAAAAATGCACATATGATTCCGCTAGATGATGTGACAAAAAATGTCATGCACAAGTATTTCCCAGAAGATGTAAATCCTGAATATGGACTTACGCAAGGGTTGAATCAGATTTTGCAAGCGGAGATGGTCATCTTGATTGCAAATGGCGCACACAAGGCGGAGATTATCAAGAAAGCCGTATCTGGCGAAGTGACAACTTCCGTTCCCGCAAGTATCTTACAGCGACACACAAATTGCTATGTCGTAGTGGATCAAGAGGCTGCAAAGTTATTATAAAGGACTTCGAAACGATGCTGAAATATCTTAATGATGATCATTTTATAAAAAATTTACAAAGTGAAGCGAAACGAAAGAAAGCTGTCATAGGGTTCGATGGATTTGTTGATTCCATTGTACGCCCCATTCGCTCTGTGGGGTCTGCCGACACCGAAGAAAAATCGGTATACTTTGATACAATCAAGCAGTTCGGCGAGTATCTGATGGGTCAATCTGGGAAAAGTTGTTCGGTTGGTCTCGACGTACACTCAAGACAACTTGGTGGCAACATGCCCTATTTATCAAGGGCTCTAGGCGGTCTTGGCATCGATGTGAGCTGCATCGGAATGCTCGGTGGCAATGGTCAGGTTGATCCACTATTTCAGAATATGCCATGTACATTGTATCCATTTGCAGAGCCTGGTCAGTCCACATGCCTTGAATTTACAGATGGCAAAGTGATGCTTGCGCCAGAATATGCGTTAACATCATCGCCATGGGATTTGGTCAATACTGCAGCCGGTGGCAAGGCTACAGAGCTATTTAAATCGGCAGATTTGATTACGCTGGTCAACTGGAGCGAACTCGACTTCTCCCATGCGCTATGGCAAGCCGTGTACGACAATGTATTGGAGGGATTCGGTTCTGAGGCAAATGCCAGCAATGTCGATAAGACAAGATATGCGTTCTTTGATTTGTGTGATTGTTCGAGAAAGTCTGCTGCAGAAATTCATTCCGTTCTTACGTTGATTGGGAAATTTGCAAAGAAGCGAACGGCGGTTTTGAGTTTGAATGAAAACGAATCTCATATTATATCGGAGAAGCTTTTAGAGGCTGGTCTCTGTGCCTGTGAAATCGGGACACAGCTTCGCGCGCACTATGGTATCGATGAAGTGCTCATAAGGGCAACACATGATTGTACACTCATAACGAATCAAGCAATCACACATCTTCCGACCTTACATGTGAAAGAGCCAAAGATCTTAACAGGGGCTGGTGACAATTTTAATGCTGCCTATTGTTTTGGACTTTTGATGGGTCTAAGTGATCAAAAACGACTTCAATTTTCTTGTGAATTTACATCTGAATATATCAAGCATGGCATCTAATATTCTTGGCTTGACTTTCCAATATGAGTTGTGAAAGTCAAGTCCTTTTTTATTCGTTCATCATTTTTTGTGATTTTTCACAAGAAACTATTGGATTTATAAAAAAAGTTGTGTTAATTGACAAATGGTTGAAATATTTACGCCCAAAATCGACACTTTCTTGTACAACATGTGTTAAAATGATTCATCAGTTAATGGACGGTGGAAATATTATCCACAGAACAAGAGGGGGAGTACATGAGTAATCTAAAGGTTGAGAGGAGCACTGAGACACTAGATCGGGGTATTATGCCTTGGCACGTCTCGCTAATTGCACTCGGCGGAATTATCGGTTCTTGCTATTTCTTAGAGCTTGGCATGACCTACAATGAGATGGGACCAGGGGCGGTCCTGATTGCATATCTGATTGCAGGCACGACAATCTTTGGCGTCATGCAGTCATTTGCAGAGATGCTTGTCAACATTCCAAGACGCGGCTCGTTTGTATCTTATACACGCCAGTTTATGGGAGACACTGCTTCGGCTGGTATCGGCTGGGCATTCTGGGCAAACTGGGTTTGCTATATCCCTTCGGAAGCGATTGCAACAGCAATCTTTGTTAATGCACTCATCCCGGGTGAACAAAGTGTTGGTCTGACATTCTTATGGGGCGTCATTGCACTTGCATTATTGACACTCATCAATGTATTCCAAGTTACATGGTTCGGTCATGTTGAGTCCATCATGGCAATCATCAAGATTGCAGCGATTATTTTGTTCATTATCTTCGGCGTATTGATTTTCTTCGGCATCCTAAACAATGGCGGACATGTTACTGGAAATGGCCTAGAATTTAGTATCGGAGATGGCTTCATCGGCACAAAGGTCGCGCTCAGTGATGCGGTTGGTGCCGCGACTGAAAGTGTTAGAGAGAAGCTATTCCCAAGTGGTGGATTCATCATCATTACCTTGATGATTTGGACACTCGTAAACTTCCAGGGATCAGAAATTGTAGGACTTTCTGCAGCTGAGACTCAGAATCCTGAGAAGAACATTCCAAAAGCTTGCAAGAGCGTTGCTTACAGAATCATCTTGATCTACTTGATTCCAATTCTCGTTCTTTCCCTCATCATGCCTTACTACACGGCAACACTGGATTCTTCTGTATTTGCACAAGCACTTGCAATGTATGGATTCGGATGGGGTGCAAAACTGTTTACAGTTGTTACGCTTATTGCGGCATTTTCATGCGCCAACTCAGGTTTCTACGGTACAGTTCGTTCAATCTATGGTCTATCGGTAGAGGGACTTGCACCTAAATTCCTGTCAAAACTCAACAAGTTTAAGACACCACAAAATGCGACATTGTTTACGCTTGCATTTATCTGGGTTATCTACATGTTGAGCTTTGCAATGGATCAGCTCGGTATGTTCGGTGGTGGCGACAGTGCACTGTTTACAGCATTGATTGGTATCGCAGGATTTACAGGTACTTTATGTTGGGTTGGTATCTTATACTCACAGATTATCTTCAGAAAGAAGCTACATCAAAGAGGATATGATGCACAGAAAGTTCTTGGCGTCAAAGCTGCATTCTATCCAGTCCTTGGTTGGTTCTCCATTATCGTCCAAGTATTGGCAATGTTATTGTTGATTTTCGAGGCAGGCGATGGACTCCCAATCTTCGTATTGTCTATGGATATCATCATCGTACCAATTGTCGTATTTGCAGTTCAAAAATATCGTGGCAATATCAGACAGACCATCTCCATCGGTGAGGATGAAGTCATGTTTGATGATAAATTCCCACCATTGCCTGGTTCGATTGAAGCGAAGAAGGATCATTCAAGTAAGGCGACAAAGACAGGCAATCCTGCAGGCATCATTGTGATGACAATCGTCGCGGCAGCAGTGTCCTTGGTCGTATCGATTCTCGCGCTCAGCAAGAATCCTGCAGAGTTAGATAGTGATAAGTTTACAGCGATTTTCACAGACCCAGCAATGGGCATTGTCTGGACACTTGTCGGGATCCTCATGGTTACCTATATCGTCATCGTATTTGGTGTTGTCTCACTTAGCCGCTATAAGCCAATTAGAGAAAATACCGACGTATAGACGTATCATGGTTCTTGTATTGACACCATAAAGATTCAGAATAAAAATTACTAAAATTGCACACAGAGACACAGCTTTGTACTTTGGTACATGGCTGTGTCTTTTTTGTTATTTAGAATATTTGAATTGATTCCGTATGCAAAAAAACAAGAAAGCGACTAGCTGGGGGGACAGCAGTCGCTTTCTTATTTTATGGAGAAAAAGAGTTAGTGTATTACAAATTTATTGGTGTGATAACTTTGTATCAAAGGTCTTGTGAATCTCTGCATCTGTTCCTTATCACTCTTATATAATACCCGCTTTAGCTTAATTTAAACAAAAAAATAAAAAAAGTTTTTAGAAAATTTTTTAAGATTGAATATAGGTAGAAAAATGGAATCGAAATGAAATGAATCATAGACGGTAGTTGAGCTTTCATGTCATTAGATACACATCTGTGGTATAATTTTATGATGAAATTGTTATTAAATCTATAGGAGGAATTATGGAATTCAATGGGATCTGGGTCGTCGATTTCGGCGGTCAATACAATCAGTTAATTGCAAGACGTGTCCGTGAGGCGCATGTCTATTGTGAGATCGTTGCATATGAAAATGTCAGCAAAAGACTTGCCGCAGGAGAATGTCCAAAAGGCGTCATCTTTACAGGTGGGCCAAATAGCGTATACGAAACAGGTGCGCCAACACTTCCTGAGACATTCTTCTCTGGTGAATTTCCAATTTTGGGAATCTGCTATGGTGCGCAACTTATGGCACATGTCCTTGGTGGTAAAGTTGTGAGTCCAGACTATAAGGAATATGGCCGCGTTGCTGTGACAAAGGGAAGTACAGTCATTCCTGCGGAGACGGCGGGAGTCACCTCTGCAGATAGTCTTCTTCTTAAAGACGTCGCTTCCGATGAGATGTGCTGGATGAGCCATACCGACTACATTGAGCAAGTTCCAGATGGTTTCAAAGTCACTTCCTATACAGCCAACTGCCCAACGGCATCGATGGAAGATTCAAACCGCGGTTTCTATGCAGTGCAATATCATCCAGAAGTGCATCATACGCCATTTGGTCAGACTGTTCTAAAGAATTTCCTTTATGAAGTCTGTCATTGTGAACCTAACTGGACGATGGCAAATTTTGCAAAAGAAAAAATCAAAGAGATTCGCGAGACAGTCGGTGACCGTAAAGTCATGTGTGCACTATCAGGCGGCGTAGACAGCTCTGTAGCTGCCGTCTTAGTCCACGAAGCCATCGGCGACAACTTAACCTGCATTTTCGTTGACCATGGTCTCCTCCGTAAAGGTGAGGGCGACCAAGTCATGCAAGTCTACGGTGAAGAATTCCACATGAAGATTAAGCGCGTAAACGTCAGTGATCGTTTCATGGCAAAGTTAGATGGCGTCTCCGATCCAGAACGCAAACGCAAAATCATTGGTGCTGAATTTATCGCGGTCTTTGATGAAGAGTCCAAAGCGCTATTTGAAGAAGAAGGTCAGATAGACTTCCTCCTTCAAGGTACCATTTATCCAGATGTCGTTGAGTCTGGCGGTGGCGGCGGAAAAGCAGCCGTTATCAAGTCCCACCACAATGTAGGTGGTTTGCCTGATGACATGGCGTTAGAATTATTAGAGCCACTGCGCAACCTCTTTAAAGATGAAGTGCGTGCAGTAGGTGAAGAACTCGGTATCGCTCCAGAACTCGTCTGGAGGCAGCCATTCCCAGGTCCAGGACTCGCAATCCGTTGTCTCGGTGCAGTCAGCGAAGAAAAGCTCGAAATCATCCGAGAGTCCGATGCGATTCTCCGCGAAGAAATCGATGCCTACAATGTACGTCTGTTTAAGGAAACAGGAGTCCGTAATTCAGAAAATAGCGTATGGCAGTACTTTACAGTTCTTCCAGATATAAGAAGCGTTGGCGTCATGGGCGACGCACGTACTTATGACTACGCGGTTGGCGTAAGAGCGGTTACCTCGACCGATGGCATGACTTCTGATTGGGCGCGGATTCCTTATGATGTGCTTGAGACGATTAGTAACCGTATTGTCAATGAGGTGAATGGAGTCAATCGAATCCTTTATGACCTTACTAGTAAGCCTCCTGGGACGATTGAGTGGGAGTAGTAGACGAAATATTTGAGCCCTGTGATACCAACGTTTCCAGGGCTTTTTTGGTGCTCGTGACCCAGATTTGACCCATTATTTTTTGTGACGGCAGTAAGAATAAGAATGTCATTTCGTATATCATGTCTTATTACTTGAAATATGAGTCTGCGATAGCAAATAATTTCGCAATGCTTTCGCTTTATTTTTCAATTCAGCGACATTCATTTTTTGTGATTGTATTGTTCGCAATTGCGATATAATAGATTCGTGTTATTTTATTGATAAATGGAGAAAAGATGGATTATCTCGGAGCAAGAGATGTAGCAAAAAATGGGGTTTATCACCACGGCAAGTCCAGAAGCTATTTGAGACTGGAAGAATAAAAGGTTCTTTCAGAATTGGCTCAGTTTGGGCAATACCAGCAAATGCAGAAAAACCAATTGATCGCAGAACTACCGCCGGAAAAAAAGAGAAGGCAAATAGTCAGTCATTCAAATAAGGTCTTTTGTCTGCGTGATGTGCTAATAGTTATAAGATACTTCGTAATATAGAATTTGGAGTTGCAGTATGAGATTATTTGTGAGTGTAACCGATAAGGATTGGTTCGATTTTCTAAAAAATAGTAACCATACGGAAATCAATTTCTGGCACCCAGGTGGGAAATCTAATTTTAAAGCGTTGACAACTGGGGAAATGTTGCTATTCAAGTTACATAGTCCACTTGATTATATTGTTGGCGGTGGGTTTTTCTTAAATTACTCAATTGCTCCGGCTTCAGTTGCTTGGAGTGCATATGGGACTGCCAATGGCACTGGAAAACGTATGATACATCTGAGGCTGAAGGAAAAGTTTTGTTTGGAAACGGTAAAGAATATTATTCATATGATGGCAAGGAATTAGCTGTAATGCCAACAGATATTGGATCGTATCCACATAGAACTTTTTTGCAATGGTATAATGAAAATAGTTATACTGGATAAAAAGGTGGTTAAGATGAATGAATCTACGATACGAAAAATAATACAATTTAGAGATGATAGAAATTGGAAACAATTCCATAATACAAAAGACCTGGCTATTTCGCTGAGCCTTGAAGCAAGTGAGCTTCTTGAGAATTTCCAATGGAAAACTACAGACGAGGCAGTAAAAAAAAATATTAA
>JAISJM010000050.1 GCA_031261525.1 Eubacteriales Family XIII. Incertae Sedis bacterium | reverse complement strand
TGTTGACACCAACGATTTGTGCACCTGCTGCAAGTGCAATGCGGACTTCAGCTTCGTCATGCGCTTCAACAAGACAGTCGAGTTTGAGAGTTGTCGCAATCTCAATAAAATCTTTGATTGTCTGTTCATCGAGGATTGCGCAGATTAATAGCACTGCCGAGGCGCCGAGGACTTTCGCTTCGTAGATTTGATAGGCATCGACTGTAAAATCTTTTCTGATAATCGGCGTATCAACGGCATGTGAAATGTCTCTAAGGTAATCATCAGAACCTAAAAATTTACTTGGCTCCGTCAGTACCGAAATAGCGGCAGCGCCCGCCTGCTCATATTCTTTCGCGATTTTTAAGTAATCAAAATCCTCAGAGATAATCCCTTTTGATGGCGAAGCCTTTTTTACTTCACAGATGAAAGAGAGCTTGCTGCCAAGTTTTCCTCTTTTCGAATGATTGTATAGCGAATCGTAGAATGCGAAATGACTTGCACTTACAGCGTTACCAATTTGTGTGACATTTTCAACTGATTGTGACGGTTGCAGTTCCTGCAAAATCGCAGATGGTGGTTGTATCAAGTCAGATAAGGTCTGCTTCAATGCGATTGTACGCAATGCTTGTGCTTTAATCTCATCAAGCGACACCTTTGATTTTGCTTCCGCAACGCGTATTCTGGCAGTATCCGCCAATGTATCCAAAATTGTCATCTATTTTAACTCCTGATTGCTTAATGCGATAATCTTCGCAAGTTGTGCTTTCGCCTTGCCACTCGCGATTGTCTCTTCTGCAACTTTGATTGCACCCTCAAATCCGAGAGACTGGTCTGCAATGTATAATGAGGCTGCAGAATTCAAAATCACCGCATCATACTTTGCGGATTTCTTACCGTCAAGAATATCAATTGTAATCTGAGCATTTTCTGCTGGTGTACCACCGACAAGTTCATCTTTGCCGCTCATCTGGAAACCGAGCTTTTCTGGATCTATAGTATACATACGGAATTCGTCACCACGGATTTCACAGGCAGATGTCTTTGCACTGGTTGAGATTTCGTCAAGACCATCTTGACCATAGACGACGATTGCGTTGCGCACACCGAGGTTATGGAGAACTTTAGCCATCGGCTCGACTAACGCCTCTTCGTAGACGCCTAGCAATTGCATCTTCGCACCAGCGGGATTGGTGAGTGGCCCTAAAATATTGAAGATGGTCCGAATACCTAGCTCTGCGCGCACAGGCGCAACATATTTCATGGACAGATGATAGTTCTGCGCAAATAGGAAACACCAGTCGATTTCCTCAAGCATGCGGATACTATGCTCAGGCGACACGCGAATATTGACACCGAGAGCTTCGAGGACATCTGCGGCACCGCTCTTCGACGATGCTGCTCTGTTGCCATGCTTTGCTATTTTTACACCAGCTGCAGCAACAACGATAGATGATGTTGTGGAGATGTTAAACGAATTTGCGCCATCGCCACCAGTTCCTACGATTTCCAAAACTGGAAGTTCATTTAAAAGCTTTTCGCAGTGCTTTCTCATACCCGCCGCGCTTGCTGTGATTTCTTCGATGGTCTCACCTTTTACAGACATCGCCGTAAGATATGCAGCCATCTGAATTTCTGATGCGCTACCACCCATAATTTCGTCCATGACATCCATCGCCATATCATATGTGATGTCTTGACGTGAACTTGCTCGTTTGATTGCTTCTTTAATTTGCATCATTTGTTGACCTTTCTACAAAATTTCTAAGAATTGTTCGCCCTCTTGGGGTCAGCACTGATTCTGGATGATACTGTAATCCGTACAATGGATAGTCTTTATGCTGCACACTCATAATCTCGCCATCGTCGGCTTTGGCTGTGATAATCAACTCCGATGGAAAGCCTTCCGTATCGGATGCTGCAAGAGAATGGTAACGAGCAACTTTTAATTCTTCGTTGCCCAATCCATCATATAGACTCTTATATTTTGCCTGTGCACCAGCCACCGCATCGGGCTTAATCACAGAATATTTGCCATGCATGAGTGTCTTCGCATACGTGACCTCGGCACCGAAAACTTGGCAAATCGCTTGATGACCAAGACAGACACCCAAAATGGGTAATTCTTTATGAAGCTCGCGGATAACTTCTGGGCACACGCCAGCATCTTCTGGTCTGCCAGGACCTGGGCTGATAATAATCTTTTCGGGCGCGAGCGCGCGAATGGCGGCAACGCTCATCACATCGTTGCGAATCACGTTTATGTCGGGATTAATCTCACCAATCAGCTGATATAGGTTATAGGAGAAACTGTCGTAATTGTCGATAAGCAGTATCATAATGTGCCTCCATATCTTTGTGACGTACTGTACCTGTTGTGTCGTGGATTCTCGTCTCCATAGGAATAACAGCTTATCATAATGAGCCGCTGCCTATGCGTGTCGCATCGACGCTTTCTCTTGCCTCCGCAGGAATGGCAGCTTATCATAATACGCCTCCATTCTTGGAAATCTTGACAGTCTTGTCCGTCTTGTCCGACTTCTCATAGTCTTCAATATCTGCGGGGTCTGCATGTAGCGCATTGAGGACCGCTTTCATCTTATTTTGTGTCTCAACATACTCCGTAGCGGGGTCACTATCAGCTACAATGCCTGCACCGCTGCGCACATAGACATTGCCATTTTTCTTATAGGCGATTCTGATGGCAATACAGGTGTCCATATTGCCGTTGTTGCAAATGTAACCAATCGCGCCGCCATAGATGCCGCGCTTTTCATTTTCAAGCTCGTTAATAATCTCACAAGCCCTGATTTTCGGTGCACCAGACAATGTTCCTGCTGGCAGTACCGCATCAATCGCATCGATTGCACCATTGCCTTCCGTAATCTGCCCACTGACGACTGAGCCGATATGCATGATGTGTGAGAATTTCAGAACTTTCATATATTCTTCAACCCTGACTGAGCCGAAAGTACTGATTTTACCGATATCATTGCGTCCGAGATCGACGAGCATATTGTGCTCAGCAAGTTCCTTTTCATCGCTTAAAAGATCTTCTGTGAAGATTGCGTCTTCTTCGTCATTTGCACCACGAGGTCTGGAACCTGCCAATGGATATGTGACAACTTTCCTGTCCGTTAACTTGACCAGTGTCTCTGGTGATGCGCCGGCAATCTCCATGTCAGCACCAGAAAAATAGAACATATACGGACTTGGATTGTGCTTTCTAAGGTATCGATATGTGTCAAACAAACTCCCTTTTGCAGATGCTTTCAGCCGATTTGAAAGGACGACTTGGAAAATGTCACCCTCTTTGATGTAATGTTTGCCGTGCATTACCATATCCATGAAACCTTCTTTTTCGAAAAGTGGCTCTAGCTCACTTGTCAAAGTCAGCGGTTCAATAATGGCATCTTTGCCTGTAAAAATCTGCTTCGTCATCTGATCCAAATTCGCCTTGGCAAGATTGTAATTTTCTTCCACATCTTCCGTCGGCATATTATAGATGATGTAAATCATATCGAGCAAATTATCAAACGCATAGACCTTGTCAAAAAGCATGAGGTCGAAATCCTTAAAGCCCTCCTCGTCATGCGCATCGAGTTTTAATTTAGGTTCTGAATAATGGATATAGTCGTATGAAAAATACCCGACGAGACCACCTGTAAATGGCGGAAGCTCTGATATCACAGGGCTTTTGTTCTCCTCGATGATGTGCTTGATATAAGCTGCGGGATCTGGCGTGTCGATATCAATCGTCGTCCCACCAGAAATGGTCATCTTACCATCTTTACAACTAATCGCAAATCGTGGATCAAAGCCGATAAACGTATAACGCCCCGTACTACTCTCCTCTTCGAGACTCTCCAAGATGAAACACTGTCTGCTCAAAGCTTTGAGTTTTTTAAAGACAGATATCGGTGTCAAATCGCCTCGATCGATGATATGACAAACAGGGATTCGGTTGTACGATTCCGTCAGATGAATGATATGGTCTAGGCTTCTTGGCCAGATATCATGACCCGAAGAAAGCGTGTCGCGACCCAATGCTTGTAAGCCATTCGGATGATTTGGACCGTAGGAGATATTGTCGCTGCTGTTCGCATTGGCTTCTCCAATCGGTTGCAGCCTTACGACTGGTACCCCGCGATTGGCAATGATAACATCATCCTCTTTATTGACAACAGAATTAATCAACTTCGATAGATGTGTCTTTGCCTCCTGTATATTTACATATTTCCCCATAGTGTCTCCCTTCTAGAAATTCTTGAGTACATCGTATCACATCTAGTCATGTTGGTCAAGCACAACTTGGTCAACTTTAAAATCAAGTAAACCAAGTTGCGATTTATCGCGCACTTTGTTTGCAGAAATTGGGCATTTGACATCTATCTTTATACCTATCAAATGATGTATAATTATAATATCGTTTTATTCGTTTTAGTCACATGAACCATGATCAATGAGAGGATAAAAATGGAATTTACAAACCCTCAGACATTTAACCCTGATATATTATTTGTATACGATCCATGGAATAAAGACGACAACGTGTGTGAGCCCCATTTTCACGACTTCCTCGAGATTTCCGTCATCCTCGAGGGCGACGCCATGTACAATGTCGATGGCGAACAATATCACCTCGGCGCGGGTCGCGTACTTTTATTCAACCATGGGGTAACCCACAGCGAGTATCAACTACCGGGGTCGTTTTCGCACCAACTCCACATTGGCATTGCAAATGTCGCACTAGAAGGCCTGCCTCGCAATGAGTTTCCAAACACCAAAGCCTTGCTAGATCTCGGCGAATATCACTGTCAGTTCCTCGATAAAGCTTGGTTGCTCATGAAGGAATACTGCAATCAAGGTAGAGACTACGCGCTCATGGGCAAGGGACTCGTCATCGAAATGCTCGTCTATATCCTCCGAAGCTTAGAAATGAAACGCGACAATGTCTCAAATATCTCCTTATCGAAGTCTGCACAAAGGCAGCAAAACCTCGTAAATCACGCGATTTACTATCTAGAAAACAACCACAGCAACGACATCAGCTTGGATACACTTGCGGAAGAATTATTTGTGAGTCCGAATCATCTGTCACGCGTATTCAGTGAGCATGTCGGCGTCAGCCCCATCAAATATCTCATCCATACGAGACTTCATCATGCGCGCGAATTGTTGAGAAATGAAGACATCAATGTAAAAGAAGTGGCAGAAGCCGTTGGATATCACGACGCCTATCACTTCAGTAAATTGTTTAAGAAATATTATGGATTGCCACCATCACGAGCGAAAGAAATCGACGAGATGGCACGGCCTGTGTATCTGCAGAATTAGTTTTGCTATTCAACGTACTCAGGATAGCTATCACGCACGCCATCGGAGAAGTCATTGATATGATTCAAATGTTCGTTGACGACAGCTTTCAACCCTTTGGAATCATGTGCTTCAAGCAACTTGAGCATCTGCTCGTGATGTCCCAATACTGCGGGCCAATTGTATTCGCGCCCTTGCATACTGAGCATACGGAAGCGATTTAGGTTGATGCCAATTTGCTGAATCCACGCCCAGACATCGGGTTTATCGGCAATGCTATAGATTGCAGCATGGAACTCATCATCGAGTTTGAAAAATTCTTTCTGATCTCCAGATTCGATATAGATGCGCTGAATTTTGACATTGCGTTCGAGATCAACGAGCTGAATAGGTGTGATAATTTTGCAGGCATCAGCCATGACAATTGGCTCAATACTTTTTCGCACAAAACGCGCGGCATCCACTTTCTGCATATTAATCTTTGCCACATAGGTACCGCTTTGTGG
>JAISJM010000172.1 GCA_031261525.1 Eubacteriales Family XIII. Incertae Sedis bacterium | reverse complement strand
AGAAGTGTATGGAGACAAGAAAAAATCAGCTCGCAGCATAATGGCAAACTGATTTTTATATATTTTATTGAGTTTTAGATTATTTGGGATTATATGGTGTTTTCATGCGGTAGCCGTGGCCCCGGACACATCAAAGGAGATACCGACAAACTGATTGGGAGAAAGGAGACACAGCAACATTGTCACACTATAGGTAATTACGAAAATCCACCGGAGCGAAAGATTTTTTATCGCTTTCCACATCGCAAGCGCAACGCCCATACCAACACCAAAAGAGCAGATAAAGATTGAAAGAGAGACGCTGACAGTACGGTCAATCGTATGAAATTCAGCGGATACAACACGTAGAGCTGGCTCAGCGATAGATGCAATCATTCCAAACAGCAAGCCAAACAAAATCATGATGATTGGTTTCTTGAGTTTGTAAAGATTGCCGCCCGTGAGTTCGCCCATAGGCAAAATCGAAGATTCTATGCCAATGAGGAACGCCGTCTGCCCTACCATAACCATGAGATACGCCGAAGCCAGTTTGATGACACCCGAAAGAGATAGAGGCGATATGAAAATGATAACAAAAGCCAACAAAGCAATCAGCGGCATAGATTGTAACAACACCTCTTTGAAAGTGCTGCTCCAACTTACAATGATATCGTTTCGTTGAAATATTTTTTTATGTTGTAATTTCACACACACGCCTCTACTTCTATTCGGTTTAAACGGTGTTTGTATCGCTAGATTACTTGATTACATGAGCAGTTCCTCAATATCAGGAGCAATCGCTTCAGGTTCCACAGGCGGTTCAAAACGTGAGACCACTGCGCCCTTTTTATCAATCAAGAACTTCGTAAAATTCCATTTAATCTGTTCATCTGTAAAACCATCTTTATACTTCGCCTTTAGCATTGTCGTCAACGCTTTAGACTTCAACCCTTTTCCGAATCCCTCGAAGCCTTTCTGATCCGTCAGATATTTGTATAGTGGAATTGCATTTTCATCTCGGACTTCAACCTTTTCTGAAAGCGGAAATGTCACACCATAACGTATCGAACAAAATTCTACAATTTCCTCTTTGCTACCTGGCTCTTGGCCACCAAATTGATCACATGGGAATCCGATGATTTCAAATCCTTGTGAACTGTATTTTTCATACAATTCTTCCAACGCCTTGTATTGTGGTGTAAATCCGCACTTGCTTGCGACGTTGACAATAAGCAATACTTTGCCCGCATAATCCGATAAATTTACAGGCTCGCCTTCAATGGATGTGTAGCTAAAATCATAAACAGACATAATCATTTCCTCCTTGATATTCATAACAACACATTATTATTCTAATTTTAATCATTATATCATAAATCCGTAAGATTTCTGATATAATTCGCCATGTCACGAAGTGACGGCATATAATTTTTATAATAATCGTGAAACGATTGTTATATCATAAATCCACATGGATTCTGATATAATTCGCCATGTCACGAAGTGACGGTATATAAATTTATAATAATCGTGAAACGATTGTTATATCATGTCGAAAGTGCAGTTTAAATATAAGTCATCAATTCGTGACATTTGCCACGAGAATTTTTTTCATGACAACGATTGCAAATCGTCAATCAATTGACAAAATACTAATATAGTATTATTATATTAATAGTGTTAGTAATTAATAATGAAAGGAATATTACTTATGGATATGTCTGAACTTGCTTTAGAGCACATCCGAGGTGTCGTTACAAGTTTTCGTAAGGGATTGATTTTAGATCGTTTTAGCAAATTCGCAAAAGGCGAGATTTTCATTCTCAACTGTCTGCGTCAGCGTGGTGAAACGGCCCTACCCAGCGAATTGAGCGAAAAACTAGGCAGCAGTACCGCTCGCGTCGCGACAGCACTCGGAGCACTTGAAAAAAAAGGACTCATTACGCGTGAGATGGATAAAACGGATCGCCGCAAAATCATCGTGACAATCACGGATGCAGGCAATGAATTAGCCTACCGTGAAAATGAACAGTTGATGACTTGGGAAACCCGTATTTTTGAAAAAATGGGAACCAAAGATGCCAAAGAATTTATCAGACTTCACAAGCTTTATCTTGAATTGTCAGAGGAAGTCGAAGCCGAAAAAATCGAAAAATCCGAAAAAATCGAAGCAAAATAATCATATAAAAATATGAAAGGATATCCATATGACCAAGCAACAAAAATCTACCGTTATCGTGCTGATTGCAGGTGCCTTTTTATCGGTAATCAATCAGACGTTGATTAATCCAGCACTTCCCTCCATTATGGCAGATCTCAGTGTCAATGCTGCTACCGCGCAGTATCTTGTATCCATTTTCACACTTGTCAATGCAATTGTCATTACCATTTCAGCATTCTTGATGGATAAATTCTCTACTCGAAAATTATTCTTAGCCGTATTCAGTTTGTTTTTATTAGGAAGTCTACTGGCTGCATGGGGACCAAATTTTATCTGCCTGTTGATTGGACGAATTCTGCAAGCAGTCTGTGCAGGTATCATGTTGCCACTTTCGATGACGATGTTGCTACTCATTTTCCCGCATGAAAAACGTGGTTCCGCAATGGGCATGTACAGCTTTGTCATTATGTTTGCACCAGCGATTGGACCTGTCATCTCGGGCGTGTTGACGGATCATATCGGTTGGCGTGTCATGTTTCTAATTATGGCAGTACTTGCTGTTGCGGTTCTCGCGTTTGCAGCCTTTAAGTTAGAAAATTTCGGCGAGACGAAACCTGTCACCCTTGACAAACTGTCTGTCACATTGTCGTCTGTGGGATTGTTCGTATTACTCTACGGATTCTCCGCATTGAGTTCATCGAGCACACTAATCTTCGGTGCAGTCGCCATTCTAATCGGAATTGTATGTCTGATCTTCTTTTCAAAAAGACAACTAAAACTCGAAGAACCATTTTTGGAGATTCGCGTCCTCGCAGATAAACAATTTAGAATTGGTGCCATTGTATTGATGCTTATCTCGGCATCTCTCACAGCTGTGTCTATCACCCTTCCAATCTATATTCAAACGGTTCTAGGCTTATCCGCAACACTCTCGGGTACAGTCATGCTCCCTGGTGCGATTTTCGGCGCAATTGCTGGATATTTTGCAGGCAATCTTTACGATAAATTTGGTGCAAGATGGCTATCGATTATCGGCGTCCTCTTCGTTACAGGTGGCTCCATCGCGATGTCACTATTTGGGTTCAAAACCACCGTTCTCTACATGATTGTAACGTATTGTTTGCGCTCCATTGGACTCATGCTTGCCAATACACCAATCAACATCTGGGCACTCAATAAACTGCCCAACAACATTATCCATCATGCAAATGCAGTGCAAAGTACCTTAAGGCAGGTTGGCTCAACCCTCGGTGTTGCAATCATGGTTTCAGTCATGTCGCTCGTTACGTCACTAAGCAGTAAGACGCAAGGCACAAAACAAGCACAGCTTACGGGAATCAGCGCGGCTTACTGGCTTGCGGCAGCCATTGCAATCATTTGCCTAATTATTGTCATCATCAACGTCTGGGATACAAAAAAGACGAAGACAAGCACCGTGGAGTCAGGTATTGCCCTAGGCACGGAATCTGAGCTGGATAAGGCAATGAAGCGAACGCCTTACACGGTCTCTGAATCCGCGACACTCGCAGAAGTAATCGATATTTTTATCAATCGCAAGACCACTGGACTTCCCGTCATCGACGAAAGCAAACGTATTGTCGGCTATATATCTGACGGTGATGTGCTACGATATCTATCAAAACATGACATCCATATCATCGCCTCAGAATACTTAGACGTCTTACCAGATCCCGAAGATTTCAATGAGAAAGCAAAAGAACTTCTGAGCGAAAATGTCATGAAAATTGCGACGAAGCGCATTATCAGCGTGGAGCATACGACATCGCTTTCAGATGTGTGCCGATTGTTCTCTGAAAAAAAGTTGAGCAAATTGCCCGTGACGCATGATGGTATCCTGCTCGGAACAATCAGTCGTGGTGATATCATGCGCACCTTGATGTCCGTTGTAACGGTGAATGAATAAACCGTCAAAATACTTATGTCAATGCTGAGATTATGCCACATAGTTTCAGGCGATTCAAATCGATATGGTCACGACCATAGCAATCCAGAAATCGATCCTTAAATTCGTCTGTATGAAGGTTAAACAGGAGCGTCCATATGCCCCAAAAGAGGTCATAATGGCGATCCCCTATGCCGCCAAGCCCAACATCAATAAATCCGCCAAACTTAAAATCGTCAAGCAATATATTGGGTAGACAATAATCCCCATGAATCAGCGCATCATCTCGCAACAAATACTTCTGATTTTCGAGCAGATGATATGCTTCATTTTTATCTTGAAGTCCGATGTATTCCAAAAGATCGGAATCAATCGTGTCAAGCATTCTGGCGCGTTCGACATCTGCGAGAAATGATTCCGTGCGCCCTATCCCAATTTTAGGACAGTCCGAATTGTCACTCTCATGCAAACGCCACAAACTTTCGGCAAACACATCACAAAGTTTTTCGGGATTCTCCAAATACTTATGCTCCGTCCCATCAAATCCCGCGATACGTTCCGTAAGTAAATAATCCCGAGTCGCATCCGTAATAGATTCGTAGACGCGCCCAGATAATCCCTTTTTATGAAAATATGCCATCATAACCGCTTCACTGTGCAGACTGTCTTTTTTCGCAATCTTGAGGAAATATCCACCATCTTTGTCAATAAAATACACATGAGCAAATGGAGAACAACTACTGTTGTAGACATTTGCACCGTTGGCATATTCTTGTAGCTGTGTTGGCAAGCTTGCGATATCAATTGTTGTTGGTATTAATTTCATACATCCACCCTATTGAAGGCATATATAGTATAGCTATCAAAATCTTTACCAGCGTTCAGCACAGCTGATGGAAAATCTGGCTGATTTGGAGAATCTGGATAAAACTGTGTCTCAAGGCACAACCCGCTTCGTGCCACATATGGAACTCCTGATTTAGAATGGGCATCATCTCCAAGTGAATTACCAGAATAAAACTGCACACCAGGAAGCGTGGTATACACATCCATCGTGATACCACTTTCCAAAGATTTTACATTCGCAAATGCCGTATCAAGCGTCGGATTATCAAGTACATAATTGATATCATATCCACCGCTATTTTGGATCATCACTTCATCTTTATCAATATCCGCACCGACGGGTTTCTCTTCTGCAAAATCATAAGCCGTTCCAGCTACAGATAACAATGCCCCTGTTGGAATTCCATCCGAATTTACTTCGACAATTTTAGAGGAATGAATCGTGAGCAAATGTCCTAATATATCGCCTGAATCTTCGCCAGCCAAATTAAAATAGGCATGATTTGTAAGATTTAAAACGGTATCGGCATCGGAGGTCGCATGATAATGTATGATGACCTTATCGTCTTCAGATAAAGTATAAGTGACTTTGATTCGAACGGTGCCAGGAAAGCCCTGATCC
>JAISJM010000129.1 GCA_031261525.1 Eubacteriales Family XIII. Incertae Sedis bacterium | reverse complement strand
TCTGATATAATCAGCCATGTCACGGAGTGACGGCATATCAATCTATACGAATCGTGAAGCGATTCGGATATCATAATTCCGCAGGAGTTCTGATATAATCAGCCATGTCACGAAGTGACGGCATATCAATCTGTCCGAATCGTGAAGCGATTCGGATATCATAATTCCGCAGGAGTTCTGATATAATCAGCCAAGGGAACAATATCAGGTGCGAACTGAAACCGCGCGTATATCTTGCATATAATGGGACAAAAATTTATTAAAATGATAACGGAACGACACCTGAAATCTGTGGTAAACTATAGATAGAAATAACAAGAAATTATAGTAAAATTATGATAGTTCTATCGACAACACGATCAAATTCATAGAAAGGAGTCCTATGTTACACGCGCTTACAACAAGACAATCCCTGCTACTATACACCTTGCTTCGCAGCGAAAATTATAGAAGCGTAAATTCACTATCTGCTGAAATCGGCGTTGCTCGAAAATCAATCTTTGCTGATTTACCCCGCATCGATGAGATGCTAAAAAGGCATGGATTGACATTATCTGCACTGCCGACGAAAGGGTTGCTCATACGAGCAGAAGATGAAAAGGCAAAGAAATCTATTGATATGCTGAAAGCTGACATTGAAAAGATTCAAGGCTCCGTGCCGAGTGATTCGGCTGGAAAACTCAGATATTTGTTCAAAGTTCTCTGTGATAATGATGACGATATTCTTCTGGGAAGTGTCGCAAAACGTCTGAAACTGACTGATGATGAGATTCAAGCTCTTTTAGTCGAGCTGGCAAACACGCTCAAAGCCTATCATTTGAAGATTCAAGTAAAATCGGTGGATTCCATTCTGCCAATCAATGAAGAGAATCAGCTTGTCCGCATCACAGGATCAGAGAAAGATATTCGCCGCGCAATCACGGCAATGCTTCCGCCGAACTGTGTACACAAAGCTGGCGTTGTATCTTACGTTTCAAATGAAGTCTATGATACAATTAATGTCCTAAAAGAGAGCCATTTTGGCGGATATATGTCTTGGATGCTGCCAGATAGCATCGATGAATTATGTAAATATCTCATGATTGCTATCACACGAATCTCGCTTGGCTTCTTACTTCCAGTTGAGGCAAATAGTGGCGTAAATTCAGGAACTTCTAGAAATGGCAAAAATGGAAAGAATCTTGACTTTGCCGAAAATAAAAGTAAAAAGAAAATCATCACGGATCGGTCGAAAGCTCGAAAAGCCGCTTCGGATATCGTTGTATCAATGATTGATTCTTCCTTTGATGTATTGCTCAATCAGGCTGAGGTCACGCAGATTTCAGATATGATTGCGCACGCAAGGCGCGTTGGCTCATTTAGCTCGAATTTATGGGCTCCTGCGGCATTTGTCGATCGCATGATTGAGGCATTTGACAACAATCTCGCACCAAGACTTAAAAAGAATGACATGCTTGTCAGTTGTCTCACGCAGCATATCAGTGCGCTCATGAGTCGAGCTACTTTACAAAAATGGGAAGAAGATCCACTCGGTGGGGAAATCGCGCGTGAGCATCCGGATGTCTACGAGAAAACACTACATGCGGTAGCCGTGCTTGAGAGAGAGCTTCAAACCAAAATTCCTGAAAGTGAAGTTAGCTTTATTGCAATGCATTTTGGCGCGGCAATGCTGAATCTGAAATCCCGTGCAGTGATGCTCGTTAAGCCATGCATCGCAGTCGTCTGCCTCGCTGGAATTGGAACGAGCTACATCATCATGTCACAACTCAACATCAAATATGGTGATTCTGTTGATCTATATGTTGTGGATGCGTTGGAGCACATTGACGATTGCAATCCTGATTTCATCGTCACGTCTGTCGATATTGACTACAAGAATCGCCCGATTGTAAAGGTGAATCCAATTCTCATCGACAATGATTATGTCCGCATCGATGCGCAGATTAAAGCGATCGACTTCGCCTCACCGACGAAGAAAGTGGTGCAATTGGAGCCATTTGCCATAAGTGGTCGCTCTGCACACCTGCAGACACAGGCAACTGAGGTCAATTTGCGCACCACGCGTGCCTCTTTTCTCAAGAATATGGCAACCGTTGACCATGCAACATCAACCGCGCACAGCATTGTGTCGTCGCTTGCCGTTCATCATGTCGATGCCGGCGTCAATTTCCACGAATTATTGCTCTATATTGGCAAGACCTATGCGGCTGCAAATGCCACAGATGCAGGCAAATCAATTGCCGAAGGCCTCTTGCAAAGAGAAATTCAGGGAACCCAAATTCTTGAGCAATTCGGAATTGCATTGCTTCATTGCAAACACAAAGACATAACGCAGCCAATCATTGGAATCATCAAGCCAACAAACAGTAAAATCTTCCTCGATCCCTATTTTCGTGGAATTGGCACGGTAATTGCCATGCTCTTTAGTGACGCTATTTTACCCGACGAGGCGGACATCTTTGGCTATATCAGTAGCTCATTTGTTGAAGATAAGCAATTCCTCAGTGATATCACAAATGCCGACGATGTGGATACGAAAAAGGCGCTCGATCTTAAAATTGCGCAGTATATCAGCGAGAAAGTCGTTACGTTAATTTCGTAAGCTGATAAATTGTGAACGACTTTGACTTCAGAAGTTGGTGATTTCAATCGGAAATGGTGTGGATTCTAGACGCTAGTAAGTTGTAAACTGTGGGATTGCGGGAGCTGATTTAGTGAGCTGATAATCGAAAGTCGATAATTATAAATTGATTGAGAACGTTGACTTTGTGAGGTTGTTCGCAAAATCCTGTACGCTACAGCATTTGAATCATCACATAACGTTTGCTAATAATAGACACAAAATCGTCCGAAAAGTGAAGTTCGTATCACATATGGCACTTAATGCCAATGATACGAACCCCAATTTTCGGGCGATTTTGTTTTAATATTGCATTATTTTTTTGTGTAGGTTTCGTATACAAATGTCACACGTTAATGGCATTTTTCATATTTTATAAAAATGTAATGACAGTATCTATTTTGAATTTCAAATCAACTTAATTATGATGATATGAATCCGTAATTAAATCTGCTGCTAGTTTTTCACCGCTGAATGTCTGGTTACTAAATTACAAATTACATACTACATACTAAAGTCATACTAAATAATCAACCGCGAAAAAGTCGAGACTTTCACCGATTTATCCTCTTTTATATGTGAAAAGTGCGAGTTTTTCGCGGTAAGATACGGTTCGATTGCATATGCAAGCTGTCACACGTTGACGGTATTTTCGCCATCAGCCAGTCTGCCATCTGCCATCCTGCCATCTGCGATGATAGCTTGTGTTAACAGCGTTTTTATTCATGAATCTTCGATGCTTGCGACATTTGCTACGGAATGTCTTCTTTTTAATTGTAAATGTGGGTTCTATCTTAGCCGTTTAGATATAGTGGACTGTGATTCCGGATAGTGACATGTTGCCTTTCAGTGTCACGGTCTTCGTTTTCACGATATTTCGGGCGTGCTTTTCATCCACGCCTGAGAGGACATGGCTGAGTTTATCAATCAACAACCAATTTGATGGAACAAACAATTCAACACCTGAAAATGCCATATCAACGTTGATAACCGCAGTATCTCCAGCGAGCTCGGCATTGTCAAAATAGACTTTCGCGCCGCCGAATGTAACTTTTAGGTTGATCACTTCTAGATTTTTTTCATTGATATAACGGACAATTCCGCCAAAACTTACCGCAATATCGAGATAGGTATTGCCAGCAGCAGTGTTGCCTTCCCCAGATGAATATTTCGTGTATGGACCACCTTGACCAGGCTGGACGCCTTCATTTTCAAAATTTTCGCCAAAGGAATATTGACGGGTTGTATCAGAATCGTTGGCATAATCAAATGTATTATTGTCGGAAGTGTTATGTTGACTTCCAGAATTACCAATATTGCCATCGGTAGCGTTATTGTATTGATTGCTTGAAGTGGAGTGGTTCGCATCTGCTACGTGTGGATTGTTGCCGTCATTTGCGGCATTTGCACCCGCTGCCTCCTCTGTTGTGTCACTTGAATATTCACTTGTATACGCTTTGCTTCCATCATAATATGTCATCTTGCTGTGCTTCGTCCAATCTCGATGGAATAAAATTTCACAGGCGATGGTCAGCAATAATGCAGCCGCGAGCACAGTCCATGGAATCAAGCTGCGGAGATCATCTGGCAACGAATCCTCGAGCATAATCATCACAATCGCAATTGGAAACCACACGCCTGTAAAAAATCGATGCACGAGTGAATAAATGACGATAAATGCCGCGACGACGAGAATGACAATCGCGCCGAGCGATAAACCCTGCCAGATATCTAACTCTGGCTGAAGTTTGCTCAGCAAAAGCCCCACAGCGCAGAGCAGGAAGAATAATCCCCAAAATATTCTCATTCCATATTGTTTTTTTGTATTACCTTTTTGCATTTTTTACCTCCTTGGTATGTACTGTTTTATTATGGGATTCTCGATAAGTTTATGCGAAATAACATCTCATTGTATTAGTTGTGTGCCATGACGCGTGTAATCCTATTATGGCATTTCGTAAGTAACGCCTGTTGATTTGTGTAGAGCACGGATACGGATTGAATCCTTTCGGTAATTCTCTTCCTAACTCGATTTTGGACAGAAAAAACAGTCTTTTTGCGTCCAAAATCGAGTTAGGAAGAGAATTTTGTTTTATCTTGCTATCTGCGCATGTTCATCTTTCTTGTAAACTCTTTCAAATAGCTGCGACTTACCGCAGCCTGTTTGTGCGTACTTATGAAGCTTACATAACTTGGGCCAGCGATGTTGCGATTCACTGATGATACGCTTAAAACCGATAGAATTGCAGACTTGCTGACTCTTATAAAATAATTCGGCAGCATATCTTCAAGCTGCTGCAGCGTCTCCCTAACTCGATATGCCTTCGTCTTCGTATGGGCAAATACCTTGCCAGACTCGGATTCGAAAAACAACACATTTCGCATATCGATGAAATATTCATCTCGATCGATGTAGAATTTAATGCTTTTGGCACTAGAATCGATGCCAGAAGAATTGGTTGATTTGGAATCTTGTGCGTTGGATTTATTTTCAGCAGAAATCTTTTGGGAGTCTGGTTGTTGGACATTGGACTGTTGGAACTCGTGTTGCTGTGAGTTAGATTGTTGCAAGTCGAACTGCTGTAACTCATGATGCTGTGTGTTGGAGTGTTGTAAGTCGAACTTTGGCAACTCATGATGCTGGGAGCCGGCTTGCTGTAATTCGGGCTGCTGTGTGTTGGATTGTTGTAAGTCGAACTGCGGCAACTCCTTTTGCTGTGAGTTGGATTGACATAGATCGGACAACGATAACCCATGTCGTTGTAACTCAAACTCGAACAAATCGAAAATCGCTTTAATTCTGTCCATATCGGATATCGAACTTAGCTGTATAACAATCTCTGCACCGTTGGAATTTACGTAATGCGAGGTATTTGTGGCATCCATATCCACTGCAATATTTGCAACGTTTGTGGCTTGCGAGGTCTTTGTGGCATCCGGGTCCGCGTCCTTTATGAAATTTTCATCAATCTCAATTCGTAACTTCATGATACTAAGTATTACATGCGCGCGCGAATATATCAATTAAAATCCGATGACAGGTTAGAATTTTGCGGTAAGCGGTTATTAAATTGCCAACTCATTTATATGTCATGATATGTCGTGTAAATCCAGTCATGAAGGACTAATATTTCGCACATAGATATATAATTTATGAAAATGTCCGACTTTTTCGTTCCATATTTGTTTGTTTATGGCATCTAAAGTTCAAATTGTCGTATAGCATGCCATTTGATGCAAAAATATAGACTAATATAAATCTGCATTTGTAACATTAAAAATGTTGTAAATGAATGTTGTAATTGAGTTGCTGCTGATATCTATGAATTGTAAATTAGTGAGTTGTTCACCAGATGGAAGTTTCGCAATCAACATGGCGATGCGTGAGATATCTATGAATTGCAAATTAGTGAGTTGCTCGCCTGATGGAAGTTTCGCAATCGACATGGCGATGCGTGTGATATCTATGAATTGCAAATTAGTGAGTTGTTCACCAGATGGAAGTTTCGCAATCAACATGGCGATGCGTGTGATATCTATGAATTGTAAATTAGCGAGTTGTTCACCAGATGGAAGTTTCGCAATCAACATGGCGATGCGTGAGATATCTATGAATTGTAAA
>JAISJM010000115.1 GCA_031261525.1 Eubacteriales Family XIII. Incertae Sedis bacterium | reverse complement strand
TATAAATCCGTTTACGGTACATATTTTCATGGTCCAATTCTCGCGCGGAATCCAAAACTTGCACAGCATTTAATCGAAGAGGCGATGAGAAAGAAAAAATAGCTACAGCTTATATCCATTTATCCCCATGTCATTTGCATTACATTTCATCATATTTTCAATCTATTTCAATGCTGTTTACATTGGGTGCGAACTGTAACAAAAAAAGCTGACATATGGTATAATTATTAGATGGGCGAGAAAATTTATCGAAAGATTACAACTCCATATATTCTATTCACACTGATTGTGCTGCTTGTCATCTGTGTGGTTGGTTTATTTGCGCATAGCATGATGATTCTCATTGTATCGGGCGTTGCGGTTGTCGCATTTTGTATTGTTGCGCTGGTGCTCCATTATTCGCAGCGAGAATGGATTGGCGGATACATCGAGGGGATTGAAGATGAAATTGACGATGTACTCAGATATTCAGTCAAGAATCACCCGCTACCAATGTGTGTTGTCAATGCCGATGGTCGGTTGTCCCTGACAAATGACAGATTCAAAGAGGCGTTCCCAAATGCTCGATTAATCAAGACCAATATCGAGGAATTAATTGGCATTACACGAGAGGGGCTTCTTCCCAAAAAAGATAGAACAACCCATATTGTACATGTCGGTGAGCGTGACTATAAAGTCCTTGTGACATTTTTAGATAGTGATATGGAGAAGAGTGTCATGCTCTATTTTGTTGACGTTACGTCGTTTGAAAGACTGAAACTACGGTATACGTATGAGCGCAAATGTATCGCATATGTGCTCGTCGACAATTACGATGAACTAATCAATCGGACGCCAGATGAGACAAGACCGAAGATTTCGGGTAGCATTGAGGCGCTGATTCGCGCATGGGCGAGTGGGCTAGAGGGCGCAATCATCAAGATTCGCGACAATCGATACTTGATTATCTTCGACAATAAGTATTTTAAAGATTTGAAAGACAATAAATTTTCTATCTTAGATGACGTGAGAGCTATTGAGACCGATGTGGATTTCCCCGTATCGCTGTCTATTGGCGTGGGACTTGGTGGCGAATCTCCAGAAGTGACAGAGGACTTTGCGAAGTTTGCTATGGATATGGCACTTGGTCGTGGCGGCGATCAGGCAGTCGTAAAAAGTGGCTCAAAAGTCACCTATTATGGCGGCAAGGTACAATTCCTTGAGAAGCGCAATAAGGGTAAGAGCCGCGTCATGAGTCATGCGCTGAAACAGCTCATTAAGCAAAGTAGCCGCGTCATCATCATGGGGCACAAGAACCCAGATATGGATAGTTTGGGTGCTGCATTGGCTGTATATCGTATTGCACATACCCAGCAAAAAGATGCATATGTCGTTGTCAATCACATCGATCATTCGATGCTTGACGTGTTCAATAAGGCGCGAATGACAGGCAATTATAGATTTATTGAGAGCGAAGAAGCGAAGCAATTGCTTGATACAGGGACATTGTTGGTCGTTGTTGATGTTCATGTGCCATATATGGTCGAAGCGAAAGATTTGCTTGGACATACGGATAAGCTTGTCATCATCGATCATCACCGAAAGAAAGAGGGTTTCATCGAGGGTGCAGATTTATCCTATATGGATCCCAATGCGAGCTCGACCTCAGAGCTTGTCACAGAGATTATCCAGTATGACAATGATATCAGAAAGTTAAATAAATTCGAGTCGGAAATGCTTCTCGGTGGCATCTATGTTGATACAAACGGATTCTCCGTCAAAGCGGGATCAAGGACCTTTGAAGCTGCTGCATGGCTAAGGCAAAATGGTGCAGAGACAACAACAGTTCGCAAATATCTACAGAGCGACATGGAAGACTTTAAACAGCGGGCGAGCATTATCACCAATGCGTTTTATGTACATGACAACATCGCAGTCTCATGTGGTGAGGGCAAGCACGAAAATGCCCAAATTATCTGTGCGCAAGCTGCAGACGAGCTTTTGGGTGTGAAAGGTATCATCGCAAGTTTCGTCATCGGGGAGACTGGCAATGAAGTCGTCATCAGCGCACGATCTCTTGGTGAGTTGAACGTTCAAGTTATCCTAGAGAAGATGGGTGGCGGTGGTCACCTCGCAACAGCAGCCGCGCAGATAAAAGGTCGGACTGTTGAAGATGTTATGAATGAAGTAATTTCGCATATTGCTGAAGCCGTCGATGGGCTGGCAAGCTAGGGCATGCTATTATGGCAAATGTAAGATACATTAAGAATGGAGGCACAAAATCATGAAAGTAATTCTTTTGGAAGAAGTGAAAGGCACAGGAAAAGCAGGCGATGTTGTCACGGTAAGTGATGGCTTTGCAAGAAATAAATTATTCAAAGAAAACCTTGCGATGGAAGCAACAAAATCCAACATCAAAAAGCACGATGCTTCAATTAAGAAGCTTGCTGAAAAGAAAGCGGCAGAGCTTGCAGAAGCAAAGGAACTTTCGGAGAAGTTTAAGACATTGAGCGTGACAGTCAATGCAAAAGGCGGCGAAGGCGGACGATTATTTGGTTCCATCGGGGCTGCAGACATCGCAAAAGCACTCGAAGAAGAGTACAGTATTGCAATCGATAAACGCAAGTTCAAGCTTGATTCACCGATCAAGATTACAGGCGACTATGAAGTGGATGTGAAACTCTATCCAGAAGTAACGGGCACACTGAAAGTGAAAGTTCAATAAACTTGCGTGGGATGCGCGTAACTCGCACGGAGGGTTTCAGAGATTGCCGTAAGTATGCCGCATAAGTATGCCGCCGTAAGTATGCGATACAAATAATCGTAATTGGAGTTGACAAAAATTGAGTGATTTACGTACGCCGCCTCACAACGATGATGCGGAGCGGTCGGTACTTGGTGCCGCCCTACAAAATAAAGATGCTTTGTTTGACGTGATGGAACTCGTCAGAGAAAGCGATTTCTATAGACCCGAAAATGCCGAGATTTATTCGGCGATGGCTGAGTTATATCGAAACAATGATATCGTCGATCTTGTGACCGTTTCAGAAATCTTGAAAAAGCGCAATATGCTCGAACGAGTTGGCGGCATCAGCTATCTAGGTACCTTGAGCGCGGTTGTGCCATCACCATCTGCTGCATCAAAATATGCCGCAATTATGGCGGAGAAGATGATGCTGAGAAGTCTGATTACGGCGAGTTCAGAGATTCTTGAGGATAGCTACAAGGATAGCCGTGATGCAACGGACATTTTGGATAAAGCGGAGCAGGAAATCTTTGAGATTGCAAAGAGTCGCCAAGGCAGAGATTATGTCCCGATATCGGATGTCATCAAAGAAAATATTAACGATTTGGAGCAACTAAAAGGTCGGACTCAAGGCGCACTCACGGGTATTACGACTGGTTTCAGAGATATCGACCGCATGACCTCCGGTCTGCAGCGGTCAGACATGATTGTACTCGCTGCACGTCCATCGGTTGGTAAGACGTCATTTGCGCTCAATGTTGCGCTCAATGCTGCACTGAAAGACAACGCAAGTGTCCTCGTATTTTCGCTTGAAATGTCTGCAAAACAGCTCGGTCAGAGAATGCTCGCAACGATGGCGCGCGTGGAACTCGGCAAAATTCGAGATGGTTCGATTTTCGATGATACCTCGGGCGTGGACCGAATTGTCGATGCCGAAAAACAACTCGCCAATCTCAAAATCTATATTGATGATACGCCTGGTATCTCAATCGGCGAGATGAAGAACAAATGCCGAAGACTCAAGTCAAAAGTTGGCTTAGACTTGATTGTCATAGATTACTTGCAATTGATGGATCTTCCAAGCGAGAAGAAAGAAAACAGGCAGCAGGAGATTTCGATGCTCTCGCGTATGATTAAGCAACTCGCCAGAGATACAGATGCGCCCGTGCTGATCCTTTCGCAGCTCTCTCGTGCGGTGGAAAGTCGCGGTAAGAATGCAACACCGATGCTCTCAGACCTCAGAGATTCCGGTGCAATCGAGCAGGATGCAGACATTGTAATGTTCATCGCAAAGGGTGAACATATGGATGAAGAGGATGCAGTTGACAATATACGGCGTATTCTCATAGAAAAACACAGAAATGGTTCTACAGGAGAAGTTCAGCTTGCGTGGCTTGGTCATTATACGATGTATGGCAACCTCGATTTTCATGCAGATGACAGGCAACAATTTTAGGGAATCTGGGATACCAGACAGCGAAAGGAAAGATAGATGAACACACTGGCAATTGTCGGTTCACAGTGGGGAGACGAAGGAAAAGGCAAGGTTATTGACTACCTTGCGACAAGAGCAGATATGGTCGTGCGCGGTCAAGGTGGCAACAATGCAGGACACACGGTTGTGATTGATGGCAAGAAGTATGCGCTCCACCTCATTCCGTCAGGCGTACTCCAAAAAGAATGCATCAATATCATTGGAAATGGTGTCGTTGTGGATGTCGAAGGATTCTTTGATGAAATTGACGGTCTCAATGCCGATGGTGTCGATACGAGCAATATCTTTGTGAGTGACAGAGCCCACATTGTTTTTTCCTATCATAAAATTTTAGATGGTCTGTACGAGGAAGCGCGTGGCGATTCTGATATTGGTACAACTCGCAAAGGCATCGGTCCCGCCTATATGGATAAAGTGGAACGTTCTGGCATCAGAGTTTGCGATATGGAAGATATTGAATATTTTAAGAAAGTTCTCTCTGCGCAGATTGATAATAAAAATAAGATCATCACAAAATTGTTTGAGGCTGAGCCGATCGACAAAGAATCGACGATTGATAAATATATCGCACTTGCAAAGCGTCTACAACCATATATCAGAGATACCTCTGTATTGGTGGACGATGCTGTAAAATCTGGTAAAAAAGTACTGTTCGAAGGTGCACAGGCTGCGATGCTTGACCTCGATTTAGGGACGTATCCATATGTTACGTCTTCGCACCCAACATCTGGCGGATTTATCGTCGGTGCTGGCGTTGGTGCTGGTGCAATCAAGGATATCCTCGGCATTGCAAAGGCATATACGACGAGAGTTGGTAAAGGCCCATTTGTAACAGAGCTTGACAATGAAGTTGGAGGCCACATCAGAGATCGCGGTCATGAATATGGTACAACAACGGGGCGTCCAAGACGTTGCGGCTGGTTTGATGCTGTTGTCGTCAAGTATGCATCTCGAATTAACGGTACAACAGGACTTTCGCTCATGCTTGTCGATGTTCTCGATGATTTTGACGAAATCAAAATCTGCTACGCATATGATTGCGGTGGTCAGATTACCGAGCATTTTCCAGCAAGAATTGATTTGCTTGAAAAGGCAAAGCCACTTTACAGAACGGTAAAAGGCTGGAGGCAGGATATCAGCGCATGCGCAACTTATGATGAATTGCCAGAAGCATGCAAAGAATATATTGCTGTAATCGAAGAACTCGTTGGCGTTCCAGTGAAGATCGTATCTGTCGGTCCAGGTCGTGAGCAGACGATTGTACGAGGCGAGATATTCTAGATTGATATGTGGATTTTACTCGGGCGTATAAAGTGACAATTTGGTATGAAATAAGGCTATTTTTATACCAAATTGTCACTTTATACGCCGAGTAGCATGTTGCATCGCGCATCGCGGCATACTGTTACATTGTACAGCCGAGTAGCATGTTGCATCGCGCATCGCGGCATACTGTTACATTGTACAGCCGAGTAGCATGTTGCATCGCGCATCGCCGCATACTGTTACATTGTACAGCCGAGTAGCATGTTGCATCGCGCATCGTGGCATACTTTTACAGTGTACAGCCTAGCAGCATGTTTCATCGCTCATCGCTGAATACTGTTATATTGCACAGCCGAGCAGCATGTTGCATCGTGCATCGCGGCATACATTGCGGTGCACATCGCAACTGCGTTGTATCGTATATCGTCACATACATCCCATCGTGCATCGCTGCATACTGTTACATTGTACAGCCGAGTAGCATGTTGCATCGCGCATCGCCGCATACTGTTACATTGCACAGCCGAGTAGCATGTTGCATCGTGCATCGCGGCATACTGTTACATTGCACAGCCGAGCAGCATGTTGCATCGCGCATTCGGAGCATATATCGGTACACATTGTATCACACATACATCTGCATATATTGGCACACGCAGCCGAGCGCCTCGCACCAAATCGCAAGACTAGCCGACTATAAATAAGCACGTTTTGCCGTATCGCCATCAGCGTGATACGGCTTTTTTACCCAAAATATCCACAATCTCTCACCAGGAGGAGCCAGATGAAATTAGCATTAGAAAAAACCAAAAACTACTTCTTGCGCAATACGGAAGTCTCCAACATTTTCATAAAGATGTACATGCCACAGCTCCCTGATCAGAGCATCAAGGTCTATCTTTACGCGCTCATGTACACAGACGCCAGCATCAATGTTGTTACAACCAACGAGGGTATCGCCGAAGAGCTTTCGATGGATGTCGAAGATGTCTTGGCAGCATGGACGGCACTGGAGAAAAATGGCGTCATTCGCAAACATTTTCCTGATAAAACGGTAACGACTGTCTTCAATGTCGAATTTCTCGATCTAAGAGGTCGTTTGGTTGACGGTGTAGAAGATGGGAGAACTTCCTCTGGCAACGAGGCAAATACAAGTGGCGCAAGCGACGCATACGGTTTGAATGATGCATCAGACAGATCGAGTAGTCTCGATGAGGATGATATTCGTGATATGTATCGCCGCATCGAAACCGTGGTAGGTCGGCCGCTGTCGGATTCTGAACTCAGGCTTGTCGGATCGTTTACGAACGTCTATGGTCTTGAGCCGGCTGCTGTGGCATTTACATTTGAGTATTGTAAGAATCGCGGGACATCGGTGAAGCCGAATTATATTGAGAGAATCCTCATGAGTTATGCGGATGCAGGCATGAAGACGGTCGCCGATATTGAGGCGCATAATGCGCAGCATGACATGCGTGAGATGCAATATAAGAAGATTATGATTGCGCTTGGCTTGCAGTATGAGACGGTTACGAGTGCGGAACGCAACGAATTTTCAAAGTGGATGGACGACTATGGTTTTACCGTTGAGGAAATTTTACAGCGTGCCGAACTCGCAGCTGGAAAGAAAAATAAATTCTCCTATGTGAAGAAAATCATCGAAACCAACGCAAAAGAAAAAGGTGTGCTCGATATTACCTCTGCAGAGAAAGCCAAAGCGGCTGCAAATGGTAAACGTACGGGCAAGTCTCGCAAAGCATATTATGAAGAACACAAACGACAAAGCGAGGATAATGCTCATGCGCGCCGTGTAGAAGTCTACGCGAAAATTCCTGAGATTGAGAAAATTGATGGCAGAATCAAGACGATGCATATGGATATGATTGTTGGGATTACAAAGAAGTCAAGCAATAGCGAACATATGGCAAAGGCGCTGACGGAGCAGATTGCTGAGTTGAGACAGACGCGCAAAGACTTGCTTGCTGGTGCTGGATATGAAGAAGACTATACAGAAATCAAATATTTCTGTCCATCATGTAAAGACACGGGCATCCTCGATTCGGGTGCAAGCTGTCCATGTTATCAGCCATAATTTGTCGACATTTGCAATAATTCCCTGTAATGTCTTGTAGTCCATCGCACGTAGCGATATCTACCAAATCATTACGCAACACCTCATCTTCACAAAACACCTCCTTAATTTCAGAAGATATGTGT
>JAISJM010000012.1 GCA_031261525.1 Eubacteriales Family XIII. Incertae Sedis bacterium | reverse complement strand
TATAGTACAATTATTCCATAATATGTAATCATCTAGTACTTGATATCATCGGAGGAATAAACATCATGACAAACCCAGAGACAATAAGCAAAGCGAAGGACAATAGCTTCAAAGTAATTTTTGATGATCCAGAACTGTTCTCAGCGTTCATCAAAGATTTTATTGATATTGATATATTGAAGGATATCAAGCCATCTGATATCAAGGATGTCTCTGAGCGGTATCTACCGCTACATACAGAAAACAAAGATTCCGATACGGTGAAGAGGATTGAGTTAAGTGACGATACATCGTTATTTATTATCACAATTCTGGAACATGAATCCAAAGTGAACTACCGTATGCCATTCAAGATGCTCCAATACATCAGTCTTGTTCTGGATAAATACGAAAAAGAAGTCAATAAAAAGAAAAAAGGTACAAGCTTCAAAAAGAATTTCAAGTATCCTGCAATATTGCCAATTGTGTATTATGATGGTAAAAGTAGATGGACGGCAGAAAAGAATTTTCTGAACCGAACTGATTTGAGTGATATTTTTGAGAAGTATATTCCAAAGTTTGAATATGAGCTCATTGATTTGAATACCTATAGCTATGACGATATCATGAAGTTTGGCGATACGATTTCATTTATGCTGCTACTGGATAAAGTGAGCGGCAATGATGACTTCCTAGCGTTGAAGCAAATTATTGCAAAATATTATAACGAAATAGACTTGAATATTCCCGACCATTTGCGTACAATGATATCAAGAGTGGCACGAGTAATGCTGACCAACGTAAATGTACCGCAGGATGAAATCGATGAGATAACGGACAAGATAGACGAAAGGAGCACAGTCGAGATGTTTGAATCATTTTCAAAATATGATGTGCAAGAAACCCGAAAGATTGCCCGTGATGAGGGACACGATGATAAAGTGATCATGGCTGGCACAAAGAAATCTCTTGCTGAAATTAAAACTATCCGAACAAAACTAAAGATGAAATCCAATCAACAATAACTACAAAGAATAATAAAAACAAAAAAGGACACAAGGAGTTAAAACCTTGTGTCCTTTTCTCTTTTTTCGAAAGATTTTATGTGAATTTTCGTAGAGTAATTAAGTCCAAATAACGTGTATATTTCAACAATGTAAACGTATACAGAAAATATGAACTTAGAAATAGCTTAAAATTTTTTAAGGTTTATCTATTGACAAGAATGCAGTAAGGCGAGTAAACTTATTATATTATCAAAATTGTATGCGAACTCTACACAATTTATCACTTTAAAATCATTACAATTTTGCAAAGTAGTTTGCAATGAAGATTATCGTAAAAGGGAGTACAAAAAAGATGAGCAATATGACAAATGCGACAAATCCAACAAATCCAAAGGAAGGTAAGAATCTGAAGACATGGGCGAAGGTGCACTCGAAGCAAGTTGTTATCGCGGCACTTCTTGTTGTGATAATTGCAGCAGCCCTCATCGTTGGTATCACGAGATCAATGGAAAAAGAAAAATTGAAAGAACCGCCCGCTACAGGCAAAGTTTATAGCGCAAGTAGCGATGTCACAGTTGATTTAAGCAAAGGGAAATGACAGACAAATAGATTTTAACTTAGAAGAGGTTGTTTTTTTAATAAGCAATCTCTTCTTTTTTTGCCTCAGATTTAGCTTCGGAATTTATGTGAATTTTTGTAGAGTAATTAAGTCTAAATAATGTGTAAATTGCAACATTGTAAACGTATTCAGAAGGTAAATCTTTAAAGTTCCTCTAAAATATTTTAATGTTTTACTATTGACAAGAAGAATGTGAATCAAGTAAAATTGCTATACTATCAAAATTGTATGTAAATTTTACACAATTTGTTACTTTAGAATCATTGCAAATTTGTAATGTTAATCATATATTAAACAGTCTATTAGTACGAAAGAAAATATATTTTATATAGTAGGAGGTTAGAAAAATGAATATACACAGAAAGGATAGGTATTTTAGTGTTGTCAGCAAAGCGCTGGCATATATTATCATTCTCTCTATGTTGATTACGATGGCAGTTCCAGCGCTCGGACTTTCGGGTTCGGCGAATCCGTTAAATTTGGGCGCGCAAGATGGTTCTACGCAACCTAAATTTTTTCATGTTGACTATACATCTGGGGAGACAGTGATTAAATCTGTTGATATCCAAATCCCAGACCAAGCGTCGGCTGCGCGTCTGCCAGGAGAAGCACTCCCGACGGAACAAGAACTTGCGGATTCCATTGGAGCTGAAAGTAAAGTAACGGGCTGGATTGATATATCCGACCTTGTGAAGAGAAATACCGAAGAGGCTGCTGCGGTTGCAGTGACAAGTGCCGCTACGTCATCGGAAGGCGCAGTGGAAATTTTAGCACGCGCAAAAGATGATGCAAAAGTCTACACGAAAGACGAATTTTTACGTCTTGAAATGTCAGAAAATAAAGTTTTTGAAGCTGTTGTTGAAAAAGAGGATGCGCCAGCGGCGGATCAATCGACAGATGAAAAGCCCGTAGATGAAAATGTTGCGCAGGATTCTCAGGATTCTCAGGATTCTGATGTTGACGCGTCCGCGGACGTGGACAAAGATGCAAATGTTGACAATAATGCGGACGCGGACAAGGCTGCAAATGCAGACAATGATGCGACTGAGAATGCAGACACATCAGCGAACAACGACGATACGACATCCAAAGATGACGCAGCTCAGACCGCAGAAGAACCTGCGGTAGATGCACCTGCAACGGACAGTGCTACACAGGCTGCTGATGCCGCGAAAGGCACAGACACAGAGAAAGACAACGATGCTGCAAAAGACGCAATTGCAGCGGTTCAGAAAACATTGCAATCTGCAGCGAATGTGCAGGACAATCCACTCCTTAGTAGACTACCTATTGGTGCATTAGGGGCGGATTCGAGTCTCTCCAGTCTAGGCGTGAGTCCGCTTGCGCTAGAGGGAGTATATCGTTCATTACAAATCGGCGGAGAACGGATTGGTGGAACTGTCAATTTTCCAGTTTATGAACCACTGAGGGTGCAAATCAATCAGGACGGTACCCAAGATGTGCGAATTGATAATAGTGGTTATGGTCGTTATGAATCGAACGACGGCAGTGATGATGATGGCGATGCCGAAGCTGTCCAGCAATGGTTTTGTAAGATTTCCAATGGTTGGATATTACATCTCTATGAAGGCTCCAATAAATGGTCTGTCGGTTTAGCGGGAAGTAGTACTGATTACAGGGATCAAAATCCGAGTTGTGTCACGAGCTATGGCGTACTAGATGTACCGTATAATCCGCGTAATGATAATCCTCGTACAGTAAAAGCATCCTATTTGGTCCGTTATAAGGGGGACAGTAAAAAGACCCTTGAAATCGTGATGACATATCACCTTGATAAAGGTAGCCGTCAAATGCCGGTCTCTGTTGAGATTACGAATAAGACTGGAAAAAATTTCACCAACATGAGTTTTATCTTTGGTGGAGATACCTATTTTGCAGGTGAAGATTATGGTGTCGGATTTTATAATAAACTTGGCAATAGTGTCAACGTCTGGAAGGATGCTTCTCATGGAACCATGTCACTAATCGGCAGTGCCGCAACGCCTTTTGATCATTGGTTCCATGGTCCTTACTATAATGGGTTAAGATTTTCCATAGACGATAATCTCACTGACCCGACTGCGAAATCAGATTATGATCCTAATGGACCTGATGGGAAGGTCGATCAAGGGCTATGGATTGGCTGGACAAGAGCAAATGTTGCATCTGGCACGACCACCACTTTTGATTATATCGAAGCATGGACGGAGCCGACTGCACTTCAAATCATTGCGCCTCCAGGCAAGACTGTGCCCCCAGGTGCAAATGTCAACTATGAATTTCAGCTACTCAATGCAACAGCAAATCCCATCACGATTTCAACTCTTGAGCTTGCTTCTCAGAATAAATGGAAAACGTCATTGACAGGACCAACTACTTCAATCACGATACCTGGAGGGGAAAGTGTTGTAGTTCCAACAATGGTGATTGTACCAGACGATGCTGCGAACGGAGTAACGGATAATTTGACGTTGACGGCGACGGTCGGTGGACAAAAATATACGGGTACAACCACGACAAAAGTGGATACCTCCGTGCCCGCACTGAACATCACCAAGGTTGGGCAGACTGAGAACGATGTAACATTCAAGGTAGATTTCTTGAATATATCCGGAACGCACAATACGACTGTGCGTATCTTAGATATGGACGGAAACGAATTGAAAATACCTCCGTCTCAACTAAAAAACATTGCAAGCGGTGCTGAATTTACGTTCACGTCTTCAGCTCTGTCTAAGAACACGCAGTACATAGCTGAGGCAGATGCACGGACGGATATCCCGTATCCTGCTAGAACAACATTCCAAATCGATCAGACAGTAATTTTTGATGCAAATGGTGGCGTCACGCCAACACCGAAATCAAAGTCGGTAATAAAAGGTAATCCTTATGGTCCACTGGCAACCACGATACGACCTGGCTATAAATTTGATGGTTGGTATACGAAAAAGGCAGGCGGAACGAAGGTGACTGACAAGACGATTGTCACAGAAGCTGACGATCATACCTTATATGCACACTGGTCAGATATGGATACGCCGACTAGTTTCACAAAGCAGGTCTCAACAGATGGCGGGAAGACTTATGCGGACGATGTTCGTATAACTGATATCACGAAACCGCTTACGTACAAGGTTTCGGTTACGATGCCTACAGATATGAGAGGTTACGCTACTGTTGTCGTCAATGATATCCTGCCTGAAGAACTGATCTACACTGCTGGCAGTGGCAAGATTAAGGTCGATGGACAAGACATTACTGCTGACGATTCAAAAGGTACGCTTGCCTATGGTTCTGTTACGAAGACATTAAGTTACACTTTCAAACCTGCATGGCTTGCAAACGAAACGAATCTGAACAGTTTGGCAGGTAAGACCATAGAGTTGACACTGAATGCGACAATTGATGCATCAAAGGTAAATGATGGTCTAGCTAAGACGATTACAAATAAAGCGCAATTGATTCTAAACGGTGGAGATCCTACGGAAACGACACCTCCTGATGCGATCGTTCCAAATACACCGAGTGGCTCTACAGGTGCGGCGCATATGACAAAGACTGCGAAGTGGACGGACAAAGATGCCGGTAAAGCTGCCATCAACTTCAAAGCTTGGGGAGAGGCATTTACTGGTGGTGAAGACACAATCATCGTCATGGACGTCTCTCTGAATGCATCCAATGATTTGGGTACGTCTACCTGTCCTTTTGACGGTGCAACAATTCCAGATACTACAACTTGGCAAAATGTTTCAGGTGCGAAATATAAGATGTCCGGCGCACCGGGGCATGCACATGAAATAACGATGTCTTTGAAAGCACCTGGGGAGCTCAACTCATCACCATATATTCCGCCGTTTAAGCATAGGGTCAGTGCGGAGAAAGGGATTGCAACTTATCTTATCAACAAAATCATGTCTAGCGATGGCAATAAAGTTGCAACCGTCAATATGGGCGTTAATGCGGAAATCGGATTGCCTTGGACGAATAATAAGACTGAAGCTACACAATATATAACGAGTTTCTCAAAACCCAATTCGCAAAGTTCTGACTATAAAAAGGCATGGACACAGGTAGAGACACTCCTAAAACAGCAGCCAAAAGGCGCGCATACAAATGTGGTTTTCATGTCGACTTTGTATATGTCGCAGGAAGGAAGAGATTATGAGGCAGCATTGAATGCTGTGAAAAATAACTATGACACGACAATCTATGTCGTTGCACTAAATCCACCAGATTCTTCTGGAAATGAATCTACGCTCTACAATATGTCCTCGGGTAATAGTACCGATGGCTATTATGTGAAGTTCCCAGGTATCGAAAAACTCGAAAACGCTAAATGGACGCAGATGACTGGTGGACCTGTTTCAGCCGGCACTGGTGCTAAGCTCACAGACGTCGTTGATTCGAAGTTTAAGATCGTCAGCACAGTACCAGCAGAGGGCAACGGTGTAACAATTGACCGCAATACAAATACCGTCACATGGACGGTAGGAGATCTGCCTGTGGACGGCACCAGCAAGGATCTGATTATCAATGTTGAACTCAAGGACAACACGGATGCTGGGGCGAATTTCCCGACAAATGTCGGAAATGCAAAATTAGACTACAAGGATCATGATGGTAAAAATGCTAAGATAGAAGCCGAAACGCCTATCCTGTATCGACAAAATCTCAAAAAAGTTTTGTCGGACGGACAGGATCAGGGAATCAAAGATTCAACGAAGAAGGTGTCTTACGACATCAGTTTCACGCTGCCTTCTGACATGAAGGACCATGACTCCATTACAATCAAAGACTTTGTACCTTCAGGTATGGCAATCGACACAAAAAATATCACGGTCAACGCAAGTGGAACTGCACTGAATGCTGATATCACAAGCCAGGGCACCTTTGCGTCTGTAACCGATCCTGATACTGGAATTACGACGGTAAGCTATACGGTGAATAAGTCTGCTAGTTGCTGGGCAAAACTTGCCGGCGAGCAGATTCTCATGAATGTAAAGGCAAGCTTTACGAACGCGCCAAAGGTGGGTGATTCGTTTACAAACAAAGCTGAATTTGCAATCAATGACGAGGTCCTAGGCAAAACGGATGGCGAGACGGTAGAAATCGTTGATGTGGATGAACCAGCAAGCTTTACAAAGCAGGTCTCCACAGATGGTGGCGATACCTACACGACAAATGCAGCAATCACAGACACAGATACAGAATTGACCTACAAGATTTCTGTGACATTCCCGCACGACATGAACGGCTACAATGAAGTCGCTATCGCTGATGAATTGCCAGCAGAACTACAGTATGTAACGGATAGTGGCATTGTAAGTATCGGTGGCGTTGCCATTGATTTGAACGATGCATCGATTGGTGCATTGTCGTTTGACAAGGATACCAATCGTCTGACCTACACCTTTGCTGAAGACTATGATTTTGCTTCTTTGGCAGACAAGACTGTAGAACTGACGCTGAACGCGAAGATTGACAAGACCGCACTCGCATCAGGACAGTCAACAACCATTACAAACGATGCACAATTGATTTTAAATGGTGGCAGTGACAACCCAACCTATCCAACACAGCCAACACCACCAGCAATTGTTGTCCCAACGATACCAAGTGACTTTACAAAAGCACTTGCAGATGGACAAAATCCTAATATCGCAACTTCCGATGTCAGTAAGCCTGTAAGCTATGACATCAGTTTCACCTTGCCTACAGATATGACGGGATATGAATCCATAGAGGTTCAAGATATCCTCCCAAGTGGCATGGCAATTAAGTCCCCTGCGGATGTACAGGTGAAAGTTGGCGGTGTAACGCTCGGCGATTCATTGTATACATTTGCAACAAAAGCGGGCATCGGTAACGATGAAGGCAAGACGATTATAAGCGTGCAAGTGAAGAAAGATACTGTAGCTGAATCGGCTTGGGATAGTCTTGCAGGTAAAAAGATTGTCATGAATGTTGCGGCATTCTTCACGGGTGAGCCCGTAATCGGTGAGACGTTTACGAACGTAGCAAAACTCCTTGTCAATGGCGATGATGTCGACAAAAAAGATGGTCCACCAATTGAGATTAGCGAGATTGAGCAGCCACCAGCATTCACAAAAGAAGTCTCGACAGACGGTGGCAATACCTATTCAGAAAATGGTGCCGTTATCACGCCAGGTTCCGTATTGACTTACAGAATCAAAGTGAAATTCCCAACAGATATGAACGGTTACAACATGGTTGGAATCGAGGATCAGCTTCCTGAGTCCTTGATCTATCAGAACGGAAGCGGTCACGTATCTATTGATGGAACTGCAGTGAATGATGACGATGGTCGTATTGTATTTACACCGAGCGGCATTGTCGGTGCTGCTGGCGGCGGAACGGTCACGTATCTATTTGCAGATACGTATAACCTGAAGAGCCTTTCAGGCAAAACTGCTGAGTTCATTTTGGATACAAGAATTGACCAAGATGCACTTGCCGCACATGGTGCAACTGTCATTAAGAACAATGCGAATTTGATTCTCAATGATGGTAAGGATGATCCAGAACCACCAACACCACCAGAGGTCATCGTGCCAGAACTACCTAGCGATTTTGCGAAGACGCTTGCAGATGGTCAAAATCCTCATATCGCAACTTCCGATGTCAGCAAGCCTGTAGACTATGACATCAGTTTCACCTTGCCTACAGATATGGATGGCTACGAATTGATTGAGATTCAGGATTTACTCCCAAGTGGCATGGCAATTAAAGAAGCGTCTGATGTAAGCATAACGGTTAGTGGCAAAGCACTCGATGCTTCCAAGTATGAACTGACAACAAATGCCGCCGTAGGCAGTGAGGGCACGACGATTGTAAGTGCACTCATCAAGAAAGATTCTACAGATACATTCTGGAATGACTTCAAGGGTGCAGAGATTGTCATGAACGTAAATGCGTTCTTCACAGGCACACCAAGTGTTGATGATGAATTTACGAATACAGCAAAACTACTTGTCAATGGCGACGATGTAGATGAAGATGACAGTGTAAC
>JAISJM010000065.1 GCA_031261525.1 Eubacteriales Family XIII. Incertae Sedis bacterium | reverse complement strand
CAAACTTTCTGCAACATTGATATTCTTCAAATCAAATTTTTGACCTTGATTTGTAAAATGTCCTCGATATTTCAAAATATGATGCAATGCCAAATAGACTAAACGCAAATCGGCTTGGCTCTTATCGCTTACCAAGCGATTACGCAAATGATAAATTGTTGGGTATTCCTTGTAGTAATCAACTTCGTTATCAAAAGTCTCCCCTAGACCAATTTTGCCATTAAATAATGGATATTGTGTTTTAATTTTCTTAATCGCATCATCATTTTGATAAAAACTCTCATCCAACCGAATAAAAAAGCTGTCGTCAAACGTCAAAATCTCATCAGAGAAAATTTCACGCAAAAATTGCAAACGCTTCTTGCGACGCGCAATCCTCCGTCGTGTGCCACGTTTCAAACGTCTATCAGCAGCAACTTTCCCATCTTCAAAAAGCCTAACGCCCCATAGATTTGTTTTGGCGCGATACTCAAATTTTGCAGGTTTCGCTTGACCTGCTTTATCACTATCTTCAGAATAAACCTTACCTTCGTTGATATTATAATTTGTTTTGATTTTCTTCTTTCCCTGTATGAGATTAAAGTCATCGTCAATAACAGCCCACCCCACAGAATTAGTACCAATATCCAAACCAATTGTATAATTTTTATTTTCAGTCATCTTATTCTCCTCTTTCTATAATTACAAGTATTATACACTAAATGTAATTCTCATTGTATTTCGTGTTATATTTGTAATAATTGCAATATATCTGAACGATACAAGGCTAACCACAAGTTTACATATCTCTAGAAAAAAAACACTCTACCCCCGACGCCGAATCAACACGCCCACAGCAGCGGCAATCAAAATCATTCCCATCATAGCAGGCGCCGCATGACCAAACACTACATAAATCTGCCCGCCAATAATCGGTCCAATCATACGCGCCAAAGCCTGAATCGATTGGCTACCACCTTGAACACGCCCTTGCTCGCTAGAAAGAGCCGACTTTGAGAGCATACCGTTGAATGACGGTCCAAAGATCGAATCTCCAAATCCGAAGACAAACACCCCGATGATGAAAATGGGGTAGAATGTACACAGAGCGGAGGCACCAATCAGGCTATAGCCAACAATTTCCAAAACCATACCAAGAATTGCAATCTGCTTATCGGTCAATTTTCGCAAAAGTTTCGGCATGATGAATGCCTGCGAGATGATATCCTGAAAGCCCATAATAGAAAACATCAATCCAATCATGGTTGGCTTCCAGCTAAATGTATCAATGGTAAATTGTGAAAATATTGCCTGCAATGATCCATTTGGTAGCCAAATTAAAAATGCCGATACAAGTAATCGTCCTAAGTTTTTCATAGAAAGAATATGGACAAGTTGCGCAAATGGATTCAATCTACTGAAAGTGATCTCTTTTAGCCTATTGTTCTTACTGAGACTTTCGGGCATAAAAAAATATCCATAGATGACATTTGCTAAAGTGATCGCTGCACCAAAATACATTGGGACAGCATATCCAAATTTGGCAAGAAATCCTCCGACTGTTGGACCGAGCACGGTACCAACGCCGACGACAGCGCTCACCCACCCAAAGTATTTGGTGCGCTGCTCGCGAGGAATGATATCTGAAAAATAGGCGAAGATGGTTGCAACACTTCCACCAGTGATACCCTCGATGATGCGTCCCAGAAATAAAACCCAAAGTGCGCCGCCAATTCCAAATATAAAGTATCCTATTGCAGCTCCAGTTAGACTGCTCAAAAGCACAAGCCTACGGCCATATCGATCACTCAACGCACCAAGTGCAGGTGCTGCAATAAATACACAAAAGGCGTAGACGGAAGTCAACAGGGTGACAACAATTGCTTGCTCACTTGAATCATTCACATAAGGCTTGACTAAAAATGGGACGACAGGTGCAATGATGCTGAAGCCGATTCCACAAAGAAATACGGAGATGAGCCCGAATATCAATGCATGTCTATCTATGGGTTGATATTCGGATTTTTTTATAGACTGTTCTGTATTTGGCTCTATATATAATTCTGAGCTTTGCTTTCGCTTTGAATTTGAACTCTGCGATACGTTTAGATTGATACTGTTTACTGGATTTAAATTTGACTCTAGATTTGAGATTATATCCTCGCTGATCTTTGATTCTGATTCTGGTCCTGGTTCTGAACTCTGCGATATGCTTAGATTTGCACTTTGTACTGAATCTAGATTTGAATCTGAGCCTATATCCTGTCTGATATTTGATTCAGTCTCGGATTCTAAACGCTGCGATGTATCCTTAATGATATTTTGAGCCTTGCACGATTTAGAATTGAATCTAGAATTGTGTGATGATAAATTAGACATTTGAATTCTCCTTTCGAAAATCAATAGTATTGCGATTTATATATCTCAAAATATAAATCACAATTACGTTTATTTTGAAACATATACGCCCATCGGGTTTTTCGGAGAATATCTATCCTTGTTTCTATAATCTATCTTACTTCAATTTTGTTTCCTTGTCAACAAAAAAAACGGTGCAAAAAAAATTCTCTTCCTAACGCGATTTTGGACACAAAACAGCCTGTTTTTATGTCCAAAATCGCGTTAGGAAGAGAATTTTTTGCCTATAACTCTACAATCCCCAACTTCTTAATCTCATTATCCAAATGTTGCCGATACGTCTCAATAAAATCTAGCATACCATCAAATTGCGCATCTGTAACCTGTCCAAACACTGCCTTATCACGTTCGCGAAACGACTGATGCAACGCCTCGTGGATTTCATAGATTTCTCTCCCATGCAGTGTCAACCGAAAATAGATTTCTTTCTTATTCTCCGGTTTTTGATAGCTTTCAATCAAATCCTTCGCCATGAGTTTCTTCGTCACTTTACTCATCGCCCCGCGCGTCATATAAAATGCTTCTGCAAGTTTTGTGACATTTGCATCTATATGTCCACCAATATATTCAATGCAATGCGCCTCAGATGACTGATAACCTTCCAGGCGTTCTTCCATCTTCTGCTTGTTCAACCAAGCCATCTTATTAAACAAATCTCTGAATTCTGCCATGACTTGTTCTTCTTTATTCATGGTCAATCCCTTCCCAACTATCGGCACAGCAACAATATTTTTACAACGATGAAACCAACAAACGCAGATGATGTAATCGAAAATGAAACGTGCATCCGTATTCAGCGCAACTGTCCACAAACAACACTACTGTTGCTACCAAACTCACGCTGAATCATCACTTGCATACCAACATCGGCTAACGCCTATAGAAAACGCACCGCTACCTTACGATTACTTCCCTTCACTCCAGTCTCATAGACCTCATTCATATACATCACCATTCAGCCACACTGATATATAAATATATCAGCATACCGCTATCCATTCGACTCTTGCATCGCGTCCAGCCGCAACTGCCCACAAGCGGCACTGATGTCGCTGCCGAGCTCGCGCTGAATCATCACTTGCATACCAACATCGGCTAGCATCTATAGAAAACGCACCGCTACCTTACGATTACGTCCCTTCACTCCAGTCTCATAGACCTCATTCATATACATCACAACTCACCCGCACTGATATATAAATATATCAGCATACCGCTATCCATTCGACTCTTGCATCGCATCCAGCCGCAACTGTCCACAAGCGGCACTGATGTCGCTGCCGAGCTCGCGCCGAATGGTTGCCTGCACACCTGCGTCATCTAGCACCTTCAAAAATGTCTCCGCCACCTTGCGGTTACTTCCTTTCAGCCCCGTCTCATCGACCTCATTCAGCGGAATCAGGTTCACATGCACATTACGCCCTCGAAATAACCTCGCGAGTTCTGCTGCGCACGCAAGCGAATCATTGACGCCATGAATCAACGCATACTCGTAAGTAATTCTGCGTCCCGTCACTTTAAAATATTTTTGAGACCATGTGCAAATGTCTGCAATGCTGTACCGTAGAGCAATTGGCATAACCTTCTTCCGTATATCGTCATTTGGTGCATGCAGACTAATTGCAAGCCCAACTTGTGGGAATTCTTCCACAAAAGCATTCATCTGATCCAAAATCCCACATGTACTAACCGTGATATGCCTGCGAGACAACCCAAGCCCCTTTTCATCTGTCGCATTCAACAAAAATGTCTGCAGATTGTCATAATTGTCAAAAGGTTCTCCTGTACCCATGATGACAACATGGCTAATCGGCGATTCTGAAATTTCCATACCAAGCAAAATCTGATCCATCATCTCCGCAGGTGTAAGATTACGGCTAAGCCCATCCAACGTAGATGCACAAAAACTGCATCCCATACGGCACCCCGCCTGCGAACTGATACAGATAGAATTGCCATGCTTGTATTTCATAAATACAGACTCAATAATATGCCCATCCTTTGTCGCAAATGCCCATTTGCGCGTACCATCAGTTTCGGAAACCTGTTCACGAACAAGTGTCAAACTGCACAAATCCTCATCTAGGAGTTCGCGCACAGAAAGAGGCACATTGATGAAATCATCGCGCCCCATTGATTTAGAATGATAAACCCAATGCATAATCTGCGACGCGCGGTAAGCCTTCTCACGATGCACTGCCAGATACGTCTTGAGCTCTTCTATTGTATAATTTTTCGGATTTATTGTGTTATTTTCCATAGGAATTATTATATCATAAATCTGTAAGATTTCTGATATAATTCGCCATGTCACGAAGTGACGGCATATAATTTTTATAATAATCGTGAAACGATTGTTATATCATATAAATCTGCAG
>JAISJM010000053.1 GCA_031261525.1 Eubacteriales Family XIII. Incertae Sedis bacterium | reverse complement strand
GGGCGTACGTTTCGTTGAAATTTATTTTACAATGGCATTTGGCGCTACTGCTCAGATGATTCAATATATAAATGCTAGTGTAGGTATTGTGATTCCGATTATAATCATAGAGACATGTGCCATGAGTGCTTTTCTTTATACATGGTTTCGCCGATGGGATGGTAGGAAAAACTTGGAATAATGAGTGAAAGCGTTTACAATATAGTTATGGATATACAAATGAAAAATAGAATCAATATATTGGCGATTGATGACGATGAAGCAATATTGTCTGTGATTCGCAAAGCGCTTACAAAGGATGGCTATACTGTAGATACTGCCACAAATACTACGGAAATAACTTTGAAGCGATTGCAATTTGCAGACTTGATTTTGCTCGATGTCATGATGCCAGAGGAAGATGGCTTCTCCTTTCTCAGTAGAATCAGAGATTGTGTCGATGCGCCGATCTTATTTGTCACTGCGAAAGTAGAGGAAAATAATTTGATACGCGGGCTTGGACTGGGGGCGGATGATTATATCATCAAGCCTTTTAGTCTTGCCGAACTTCGAGCACGTGTTGCTGCACATCTGCGCAGAGAGAAACGTGTTGTCAGCAATTCTCTTCGCTTGGGCAATGTGCGGTTGGATTTTGCACAAATGCAAGTATTCGTCAATGAAAAACAGATTTCTCTTACGAAAAGTGAGTATAAGATTACGGAGACCTTGATGGAGCATGCGGGTCAAGTTTTCTCTAAGGAGCAGATTTATGAACTTGTCTATGGATATGATGCAGAATCAGACTATCATGCAGTCGTGGAACATATCAAAAATTTAAGGCTTAAATTAAAAGTAAGTGGTGTCGAACCAATAGAAACAGTTTGGGGTATCGGATATAAATGGCAAAAGTAAAAGCGATTCATTTGCAACATTATTATACAAGAACGGTTGCATTAACCATTGTATCGGTGCTTGCCATTATCGTGGTATGGATGCTACTTTTTAATTTTGCGTTAATCGTTGGTGTCATTTCGCCTGCAAATGCGGGTGAAACAGAAGCGATGGCAGCAATCACTTATATGGAGCAATCAGGTCAATTCGATTTAGAAAATACGCCTGAATATTATAATTTTGTATACTTTGGTCAAGATGGCACGGTGCTTGATACGTCTTTGAGCACAAAGAAACTGGAGCAAGCAATATCAACTTATGGTGATAAATCAGGTGACTATACATCCGCAAAATATCTCAATTTCGCGGATGGCTCCTATTGTTTATTTACGTGGAATTATTCTGTGACGATGAAAGGTGCTCCAGATATTCCAGTGGAAGCAATGTATATCGTATTCATGATTCTTACGATGGTTCTATTCTTCGCTGTGTTAGTAAAGAATATGAGCCGTAGAATCAAAGAACAACTTTCCATTATCAAAAAGGCAAGCAATATCATTTCTGAGCATAATTTGGAACAACCCGTACTAGAAAGTTCGAAAATTAAAGAATTTAATGAAGTACTCTATGCGATAGAAGAAATGAGACAGGCGTTGTCAGAATCCCTTCATTCACAGTGGCATGCCCAAGAGCGCCGCAAACGTGAAATCGCAGCACTCGCGCATGATTTACGGACACCGATTACTGTGATTACAGGCAATGCCGAATTATTACTTGAAGATGCTTTGAATCCAGATCAAAATGAAAGTGCGCAGCAAATACTGTCGAGTGGAAAGCGTGCTGAACATTATATTTCCATGTTACAGCAGGTTTCAGATTTCGATTTCTCAAAAGAAGCGCCAACTGAGATAGAAATTTCGGCATTGTTAGATGAAATTTATCAGGTTGCGCAGCCCATTGCATCTACTAAAAATATTCAGATTGAGATGACAAATATGGCACCAAAGAAGATTCGCGTCTATGCAAATCTTCTATTTCGTGCACTTCAAAACATAGTAATGAATGCGATACAGTATACTCCAGAAGGGGGCAATGTGCGCATCGATGCTGTAAGCGATCATAATCGTGTTACTTTTACGATAAAGGATGAGGGCAAAGGATTCTCCGACGATGCATTGTTACATGCAAGTGAGATTTTTTGGAGTAGTGATAAAAGCAGGACGAATCATGCGCATTATGGACTCGGTCTTTCTGTTGCAGCGCGTGTTGCTGAACTACATAGTGGACAGATGATTCTTAGCAATGCCAATCATGGTGGTCTTGTTAGGCTGATTATTCGAACAATTTAGCTTTTTATCTTTATTATTGAAAGTTCTATGTCCGTATGATATGATATTAAATAGTTTGCGGGCGTAGTTCAATGGCAGAACATCAGCTTCCCAAGCTGAATACGAGGGTTCGATTCCCTTCGCCCGCTCCAATTAACCGCTCGAATTTCAAAAGTTCTAAAACTCGAAACTCGCAACATGTTGCGAGTTTTAGTGGTTTTATTCTTTATGTTAGAGGAATGATGTCTAATTTATTTAAGAGCCGAAAATTTGCATATGTGACGATGACGCTCCTTGTATTTGCATGGGGATATGAGTATGTCGCTGCGAAAGCTGCGCTTGAGACTTTTTCATCGTTTGTACTTGTCGGATTAAAATATATCATCGGCTGTGTGATACTCGTTACCGCAAAATGCATTATTGACAGACGATTCGTCTTCAAACTTCGTGATTTGCCGATATTGGTTACGTGTTCCATCTTTGGAGAACTGTTATACTTTGCCTTTGAATATGAGGCGATGGATTACTTGCCCGTTTCCGTCATCACGATTGTCTTAGCCTTTGTACCCGCATTGTCAGTCATTACAGAATTGGTATTGTTTAAGCGCAAAGCCAATACGCTTATTGTCGGCGGTATCATCGTGGGAATCATCGGTGTTGGACTCGTCATTGGAGCTGATTTTTCATCTTTATTTTCAGGTTCTGCAATTGGTTATTTATTGATTATCGGTGCTGTATTTTCTTGGAATATCTATAATTTCCTTACAGATAAATTGGGGGATAACTATAAACCTCTTGATCTCACGGTATATCAGACCATTTGCACGACCTTATTATCTTTGCCATTTTTATTGCATGATTTGCCACCACTTAGCGCATTTACCCCTGAAGTCATCTGGGCGTTATTATATCTTGGAATCATCTGTGAATGCCTCGGTTATATCATTCTTGTCAATGGTATCGATAAACTAGGGCCAACGCCATGTGCGATATTTTCCAATATGCTTCCCGTTACATCAACATTTTTTGCGTGGCTGTGTCTCGGCGAGCATATTCAAGGACTTCAGGTTATCGGTGGGATCATTGTCATTGCATCTGGTGTGGTTGTCATTCGCGAGAAGCAGAGACTCAGTGATGTGCAACTTTCGCATCAAGCAGATAATAAAGAGAGACAATAAGGTACGATAATCATGACGTATAAAAAAGCAGCATTTTCAATTGTAATCATTGCAATCACAGCCTCCATGATATTTGGGGGCTGCTTTTTTAATCGCGCTTTATCTAATGATGATAATCTTGATACCCATGATAATCGAGAACCAATCTGTGAGACGACCGAATTCATGTTAGATACTGTCGTCAATGTCAAGATATATGATGTGTCTCGTGACGGTGCGTTTAAGGCGAAAGAGCGTGATACGCTTGCAAATGACGCAATGAACGTCGCCATCAAAAAATGCAGTGAATTAGAAAAAATCTTGAGCCGTACCATCAAAGACAGTGACGTCGATAAAATCAACAACGCATCAGGTACACCAACGCAGGTTCGTCCATCTACAGCACATGTCCTGACAAAAGCACAAAATTATGCTGAACTTTCAGGGGGCTTATTTGATATATCCATCGGAAAAGTAAGTGCGATGTGGCTATTTGGGGCAAAAGTGGAACCGAAAGATAAAATTGCACCAGCGGATGTGCTAATTCAAGAAGCACTGCCTACCATTGATTATCATGGTGTGGAATTACTTGATACGGTCGTTACACTGGTGAATCCAGAGTCACAGATTGACTTAGGTGGTATCGCCAAAGGTTATATTGCGGATCAGATGGCGGAGACATTAAAAGATGAGGGCGTTACATCTGCGATTGTCGATTTGGGTGGCAATGTGAAGACCGTCGGTCTACGTCAAAATCACAGCTACTGGAAAGTAGGGGTAAAGAATCCATTTGCAACTGAAATTTATCCAGAAGAAAGGGCTGTTATCGATTATAATAAAGAACGAAAGGGAAATCAGCTCCCAGCGGGAAGCATGATTGGTATCCTCGAAATTGATTCAGATGAGTCCGTTGGTACATCAGGAACCTATGAACGATACTTTTTCACTGAAAAGAATTTTTACCATCATATCCTTGACCCCAAAACAGGCTATCCAGCTATGACTGACCTCGCTGCGGTAACAGTCGTCAGCAAATATGCCGTAGATGGTGAGGGGTATAGCACGCCCGCAATCATTATGGGCTATGACAAAGCAATAAAATGGTTGCAGGAGCAACATGTTAAGGCAGTTCTCGTCAAAACAGATGGAACAATCACAACGGTTGGGGATATCCGTTTCGATAAAATAGGATAGTGGGAGAGGCGATTGAATATGCGAAATAAATATTTTGGTATTGGGGTTAAGCTCCATATTCAAGCTTTTAATCTTCTTGCATGTGCAGGCATTGTAGCAGGCGTTGCTGTGGCAATTTCAAGCATTTTCTCAGGTGCGGGAATCGTCAATATTGCGATTAATCTTATCGCATCTCTACTGGCAGTTGTTTTATTATACTATGCGAATCGTACCGGACGATTTCAATTTTGTTGTATTCTTACAGTTGTTACCGTCTTTATGATTGCGTTTCCTGTTTTGTTTTTTTCGGCAGGTGGCTATCATAGCGGCATGCCTTGTTTCTTCCTTATGGCAATCCTTTTTACAGCATTGATGCTGAACGGTTTGATGTCAATCTGTATCATTAGTGCGGAAGTGTGTATATACGTTGGATCTTGTTTCATCGCATATTTTTACCCAACGACCGTGACGCATTTTGATTCAGAATGGGCTTATCTTCTCGATCTACTTACTGGAATTATTGTGTCAAGCACACTTTTGCTACTCGTCATCATGCTATACATTCGCATCTATAATGGTCAGAAACATATTATGGAAGAACTGAACCTGGAGCTTGCCGCTCGTAATGAGGCACTCCTTCGGCTCGACCAGTTGAAAGACGAATTTCTCGTTACAGTCATGCATGAGTTAAAATCGCCACTGGTTGTGATTAGCGGAAATGCTGCTGATACGATAGATTTGCTTGACGAAAAGCCACTTAGCCATACATCTATTAAAAACGATCAGAACATTATCATACGTACCGTCAAACGTATTGATGATATCCTGCTTGATTTGACAGACAAGACTGCGATGGAGAATGGACGCGTTTCACTGAATCGAACGTCAACAAATCTTGCATCGCTGATTCACCATGTGTGTGATACTTGCTTTTATGCATTGAATAAAGAGCGTTCGAATTGCCTTTCCTATAAAATCATGCCTAATCTTTCGAATGTTATGGTCGATCAGGGGCGTATTGAACAGGTACTAATCAACCTCATCACCAACGCCGCCCATCATACGAATAACGGTCTGATTACGATAACACTTGCAGAAGACAATCATGACCTGATTATCAGTGTGAAGGACACTGGCATGGGTATTCCTGCGCGTATTTTGCGGCAACTTATGCTGCCGTATATCAATGTAAGTCTTGAAGATGCGGGTCTGCGCATTGGTAACGGATTATTAATCTCCCAAAAGATAATTAGGGCACATGGCGGTAGTATCTGGATCGATAGTGAAGAAGGATTTGGCACGATAGTTTCTTTTACACTTCCAAAAGAATAGAATAGAGCGATTGATTATGGAAATGAATATGAAAAGACCTTTAATTTTTATGGTCGAAGATGATAAAGATGTTGCAGATGTGAATCAGCGTATGCTTGCACGACGTGGTTATGATACAGTAATCGCTTCGAATGCATCGGACGCTCGCGCACAATTCAAGACATGCGAACCGGATTTGATTATTCTAGATGTGATGTTGCCAGATGGCGATGGACTCGGACTTTGTAGTGAGTTTCGTGCGAAGACAGATGCGCCAATCCTGTTTTTAACGGGACGCAATGATCCAAGCGATATGGTTCTTGGCATTGACACTGGTGGTGATACGTACATGACAAAACCCTATAATTATGATGAATTTCTGGCAAATGTCAAGGCGCTACTTCGTCGTGCAAAAAAGGAACGAGAGAAGGTGGCTGAGCGTTCTGTTCTTACACGTGGGCCATTGACAGTAGAAATTTTGAAGAGCCGTGCACTCATAAATGGGCGCAATGCACAACTGACACAAAAGGAATTTGTAATTCTTCTTACACTGATTGAAAATGAAGGGCGGGAACTTTCTGGAGAACAGCTTTATGAAATAGTTTGGGGACAGTCGGCGACAAATGAATTGACTACAGTGCGCATGCATGTGTCACGTTTGCGTGCAAAACTTGGACTGGATGATATTGATGAGATATCCATCTCTGCAAAATATGGAATTGGATATTGCTTCTCAATGGATTCTGAATTGTAATATTTTTGTTATCATTCTAAAAACAACATATTCTTTGTTAAAATAATCTTATTCGTTCCGTTTTAGGGAGATAAAAAGATAAAGGAGATAAAGAAATGTTTTATAAAAATTTGCACACAAAATATGTTCGGTTATTTACCGTACTAATTGCAATCATTGTTGCCATTTCGATGATGATTGTACACACGACGCCTGCAAGCGCCGCAACCGTAGAATCGATTATTGTCGCAAGCCCGAAACCTGCCACAATCAGTGTGGTCAATCCATCTTCTAAAGTTCAATTTCAGATCGGTTCCTTAAATAGTTCACCAAATACGACATATACTGTAACGCTGCAAGATGTGGATGGTCTGATTTCTTCTGATTCGGCTTACTCAAATAGCACAAACGTCCATACAGAAGATGGCGATAGCGCGTCGGGTACGATTGATTTATTTGCAAACTATAGTAGAAAAACGATACCTTCTGGTACCTACACTTTCCGATTAAAGGCAAAAAAATATGCAAGCAACGATGGTGAGATTTTTGTATCCAAATCCTTTAAAGTCACAGTTAAAAAATTAACAACAAAGATTTCGGTTACACCACTAATTGAGAAAGTTAAATTTTATAAAAATGACAAGGATCTTGGCTATCAAGTGTATCAGTATTTTTCAACAGAGAATGCACGTACTGGTAAGGTTGAATTGCAGCGTCAAGAGAATGGAAAATGGAAATATCTTGCCTCGACAAGTATCTCTAAAATATCTTCGTCTGATACTGGTAAATTTTTAATCAACCAAAAAACGCCTGCAGCAACGAAGTATCGATTCTATACAGCTGGTGATGCCTCTTCTTCAGGTGCAACGTCTGCAGTATTTACAATAAAAGGCGCGAAACAGGATGCAAAATTCGCAACGAAATATAGCAGTTCATCACAGAAATACAAGAAGACAGCTGTAAAGCTCACATTCAGTGTTGCGAGTGGTGTTACAGGCAAAGCA
>JAISJM010000006.1 GCA_031261525.1 Eubacteriales Family XIII. Incertae Sedis bacterium | reverse complement strand
ATATGGTGTTCATGCAGCAAAAGTTGCACGAACTGGCGTAGACTTCTTCCTCAAACATACGATACAGAAAGTATGGGGCGATGGCAAAGTTGAACATGTGACGATTGTTGAAGTTGACAAGACGTTTGCGGCGATTCCCGGAACAGAGAAGACATTTGACGTTGATACCATTTGCATGGCGGTTGGGCTATCCCCGATGTCACAGTTATTGGGCATGGCGGGTTGTGAGATGACAGATGAGCGTACAAAAGGCGGAATCGTTCCAAAAGTGGACGCGAAATTGCAGACAACGATTCCCGGAATCTACGCCGCAGGCGATGTAAGCGGGATTGAAGAAGCGAGTGCGGCAATGATCGAAGGTCGTATTGCAGGCGCAGGCGCGGCGTTGTCACTTGGATATATCAATGAAACAGACTATGAAAAATTTGTCTCAGGCAATGAAGAGGCTTTGAATAGTCTGAGGCGTGGATTATTTTCGCCGAAAAGCAAAGGCGACATTTCCATAACAAAGACAGAAGAAGGCATCGACTTGAGTCTGTCCTTATTTGAAAAAGGGTACATGACCGAGTCTGAACTTACAAAATTTGCAGCCAAGGGTTTTGCAAATGAAACAGGTCTCCGCAAGCTCGAAGATGGGATATTCCCTGTAATCGAGTGTACACAAAATATCCCATGTAATCCATGCCAAGATGCTTGCCCGAAAGGCTGCATCAAAGTCGGCGCAGATATTGTTGCACTACCAGCAATCAATGAAGCTGTTCCATGTGTCGGTTGCGGCATGTGCGTGAGCTCGTGCTCCGGTCAAGCGATTTTCCTAGTTGAAAGAGGCGTGACGCGAGGGATCGAGCACGGATTTAGTTATATCACAATGCCTTATGAATTCAGACCGCTGCCAAAAGAAGGCGATGAGGGCATTGCGCTTGACCGAAGTGGCAAGCCCGTGTGCAGCACAATCGTTGTAAAAGTCAAAGACGTCAAAGCAATGGATAAGACGGCATTGTTGACAATCAAAGTTCCGACAAAGTACGAAAGTGCCGTGCGGTTTTGGGAAGAAGATTCTGCTAGTAAATTAAAGAGCGCGTAGCATAATAATCCATGAGATTTCCACTAGATATGTGTGGAAAACAATTAATAACGAGGTGGCAAATGTCAAATATTTTAGATAGATCTGCAATTGAAGCAGCGTTTATCGTCAAGCCAGACGACGATACAATCTTGTGTCGCTGCGAGGAAGTAACCAAAGGCGAAATCAGACGCGCGATTTACGATGGTATGTACTCGATGACAGAAGTGAGAAGATTTCTCAGAACTGGCATGGGGTTGTGTCAAGGTCAGACGTGTCAGCGGTTGGTCAAAGGGCTGTTGATTAGTGAACTGAAATCCTACGGAATTGACGTCGATGTGCAAGATACTTGGGTCAGTAGAGCACCAATGAGACCAGTGTCGATGGAAGTGCTCGCGAGCACGACGATTGAAGCTGTACAGATTAACGAATACACGGCTGGCGATTCGGCTGGTGATTTAGCTGGTGCTTTCGTTGATAATCAAAAGGATAATCGGTCTGAAAAGGTGAATATTAAATACAACCGAACGTTGGACGGTCATATTAAAAGTGGCTGCCTCAGTAAGTTGATTGAGTCTGAAGCGACGGCATAATTTTAATGGATATATATGTGAATAAAAAAGGAACGTGTTGTAACCATATCCTATCGTGTGAAATTGTGATAGACAGGGTGTAGAATACGTGCAAATGTTCATGAAGATGGTTCGCGACTGTAGTTGCCTGTTGCGAATGTGAGGTATTCATAGCTTTGAATCGGGAGCGATTGATAGATTCCGTTCGGGAAAATTACAATTATTTACACTATTTCATGATAATTCGCAAATATGGGAGTGAAATTGCATCGTTCACAAATATGAGATCAAAATGACTTTAAATCGGATAAGCATCAGATTCTGTTCGAAAAAAAAGATTATTTGCAGCATTATATGTTCGTTCACGATTGTTGGATAGAAACTACATGAAATTGTGATAATCGTTAAATTCTGTTCAGAATAGGGTGATTTACTACAAAATTACATGCTGGATCGCAACTGTAGTTGATAGCTTACAAATGTAGATAGAAATTGATGACTTCAATCGAGAGTACGAGGCAGAAATTGTATTAAGTCGTCGTAACCGTCAGATGTCGTTCAGAATAGGATGATTTACTATAAATTTACATGATAAATCGCGATTTAATAAAAATATGGTACAGCGAAAATTTTAACAAGAGGTGGGGAAAATGAGTAACAAATCAGATGTGATTATAATAGGAGGTGGCATCATCGGGTGCGCAACCGCGTATTATTTGAGTAAGCGCAACTTGACTGTCACAGTCCTTGAAAAGAAGATAATAGGGGAAGGTGGTTCCTCCAGAAATGGTGGTGGTGTCAGGCAATCTGGCCGCGATCCACGAGAATTGCCACTTGCAATGTATGCCGTAGAGCACCTCTGGCCAAATTTAAGCGAGGAGCTTGGCTCAAATGTCGAATATTATAAAAAAGGGAATTTAAGACTGGGTAAAACCGAAGCACATCGAACAATTCTCGATGGACTCACAAAGCGTGCGCAGGCGGTTGGTCTTGATGTTGAGATGATTGATTACGATGAGATAAAAAAAATCAATCCTTATATCTCAGATGAAGTGCAATGCGCAAGTTGGTGTCCAACAGATGGTCACGCCAATCCGCTTCTTGCGACATTAGCCTTCTATAAAGCTGCAAGAAAAAATGGCGTGTGCTTTATCACGGGTGAAGATGTGACGGGTATCCGAAAATACAAAGGTGCCGCGCGATATGTTGATACGTCTGAAAATACTTATGAAGCTGATACCATCGTTGTCGCTGCGGGCTATGAATCCAGAGCAATCTTAAATACTTTGGGATTGGACGTTCCGATGAACCGTATGCTTCACGAAGCACTCGTGACAGAAGTACAACCGAAGATGTTTGAGCAAATGCTCGGAACAGCGGAAGCCGATTTCTATGGTCATCAAAGTGAGCACGGCTCCTTTGTATTTGGCGGTACGGATCTCCTCGATGAGTTTACAGCAGAAGGAAGTAGACCAGTCACAAATAGTTTGAAAGCACCATCGGCATGCAGAGGAATCATAAAATATTTTCCAAATCTGAAAGATACAAAGGTTGTCCGTACGTGGGCTGGATTTATGGATATTACTTTGGATCATGTACCTGTCATCGATAAAGCCGATGAAGTTCCAGGATTGGTCGTCGCATGCGGCTTCTCCGGTCACGGATTTGGAATTTCTCCTGCCGTTGGGCTCGCAATATCTGAACTTATTGTAGATGGCGAAAGCTCAATCGATATCAGCGGTTTGAGATATGGGCGTTTTAAAACAGCCGCATAATGAAATCATTCGTTACGCTGTATGTAATAGATTTTATGTAATACGAATTTATAATTCTCTTCCTAACGCGATTTTGGACACAAAAACAGGGATATTTCTGTCCAAAATCGCGTTAGGAAGAGAATGGAACATATAATAGCTACGATGCAACATTGCATCGCAGCAATAAATCAATTCATTTCAGATTGGTATAAACAAGATAGATCGAATAGAGTTTCGTTAATATTAGTATAGTTCATATTAGTTTTGTTCATAAAGTTAGGAGCGATAAATGAGTCGTACATTGCGTGTAAACGCTTCCAAATCAAAACGCGAATCAACCATTGAATCGGCGGAATCCATTGAATCATCGCGGCGCAGACCAGCTCGACGCCCTCGGCGCGACAGTGCAGGAAAACTGCTAAGTGCAAATAAAGCAAAATGAGAACGTTGCAAGTATTCTACTCGCTGATAATCTCGTAGTTTGCCAGAACTATATTTCCATTTAATTTTTCAATAATATAATTCAGTACAAAAAAACCAACAATTTAGCTCGAGATGTATGGCTCGTATCACTTTCAGAGAGATTTTAGCTCAAAATATGATACCAACCATACATCTCGAGCTAAATTGTGCATCTATTTCGCCGACATTATTTATCGGCATGCAAAATAAATCCACCGCGAAAAAGTCGACATTTTCACAGATTTGTACCTTTATTTATGTGAAAATCGCGAGTTTTTCCGCGGTAAGATGCGATGTTGTGTGCTGTGGCGTGGCGTGGCATTGTGTGACATATCTATGATTTATCTTCTTATTATTAGATGCATATGCTTGATATATTTATGCAAACATGAATTACAATAACATGGTATAACAATCGTTTCACAATTGTTATACCATATTGTCTTTGTCCTATTTAATAGAGGAGGTGTCCGATAACTGACTCATGAGAAGAAATATAGCCAGCAAAAAGAAATTCATTCCATACTTAAATTTTAGGCATGTCGTTGGCATTTGCATAACGCGACTATTATAATCTAGAGGATGTTTTGTTGGAATTCATCGGGAAATTTGCGATGCGGAATCATGTAAGACGAATCCATACTTAAATTTTAGGCATGTCGTTGGCATTTGTATAACGCGACTATTATAATCTAGAGGATGTTTTGTTGGAATTCATCGGGAAATACGCGATGCGGAATCATGTAAGACGAATCCAACTTAAATTTTAGGCATGTCGTTGGCATTTGCATAACGCGACTATTATAATCTAGAGGATGTTTTGTTGGAATTCATCGGGAAATTCTCGATGCGGAATCATGTAAGACGAATCCATTACAAAATAATAGCAATAAAACGTGTGAGGTGTAAAGTTCGTATCGGTTTTGAATTTAAAAACGCGCAAGTTATGCCTTTTTTTAATAATTAATCTGTGATACGAACGATATCAATTACATAGGCAGGTCATGCTTTGATGACACTCACAAATTTTAGCTTGAAAACGAGGTCAAGAGACAAGCGGTGCAGAATGCTTCGCATTCTGATTGTTATGAGAAATACTTGCCAGTATGCAATTTTGTACATAACATTCTTTCACACAATACAGGTTACTATCTTTCCAATTGCAGTCTCTCAATCAAAAATAGCATAATTTTGATTGAGAGACTGCAATTGGTGACAAAATTCATGATGATTAAGCTATTTTGAAGCTATTTTATGTCACTAAGTCGGCATCTCACTTAAAATTGTTGATGTTTTCGGCAATTATGGGACTTGCCGCAGTCGTTGTCTGTTAGTTCATCATCGATTGGTGGAAATTGTATACTTGTATAATATCGCGCCACATCAAGCATAAACTCATTTTAAGCATAAAAGTATAGACAGGTTGGGATACTCAACATAATGAGCCGATTCCCACATTTTTTTAGTATTAGTATCGAATCCATAAATCAATGTACTTTAAACATTCGCCAATCATAGTTTCTCAATCATCACCTGCATTGTGCCGCCACAGACCATGCCGTCGTCTTCAGCGGTATCGCTCATGTCGACGGTTATCATCTCATAGCCGCCATTTCTGATGATTTCGCGTGCTTTTGCCATTGCGGCTGACTCACTGCAGCCACCACCGATGCTTCCAAATGTCTTGCCCGTATATGTCATCGCCATCTTGGCGCCAGCATCGCGCGGCACGCTACCATCGGTACTGAGAATGGTAAGGATTGCATCCACCTCATCTGCATGATCCGCTAAAAAATGTAGCGTTTCGTCTTCCATACCAACAATCGCACGGCGATGCCCAGCCGGAATTACGGCGGTATCAGCAGTGCCATCAGCATGAATGATGTTGATAGTCTCATCTTTATAGCGGTTCATCACCGCCTCATTCTCATTACGGTTTTTAGGATTGCGCCGAATCTCAATAATCTCAGCTAAAATAGAGATTGCAATCTCGCTCGGCGTCACGGCACCAATGCGAAGTCCAATCGGTGAATGAATCGATTTTACGACATTTGCATCATATCCGTCATCAATCAGGCTCTGCATGACGATTGCAACCCTGCGTTTTGAACCAATCATACCGATGTAATGTGGCAGTACACCGTCTAGAATACTGCGCAGGCATTCAGAATCGTGTTTGTGTCCTCGCGTGATGATGCAGATATAATCATGTTCTGTGATTTTCAGTCTATCCATCATTCGGGTAAAATCATCCATAATGACTTCGTGCGCCTCAGGGAATCGTGCATTGTTGGCAAATGCAGGTCTGTCATCGTAGACAACAGTCTTAAAGCCAACCTCGTTTGCAATTTTAACGAGCGGCAGGGCAATATGCCCGCCTCCAAGGATAATCAACCGCGGTGTCTTGCTGTAAATTTCAATCGTCTCAAGCCTGCTATTTTCGGCAATCGCCTCATCGTCTACATCATTCGTATTATCATCCTGATGGTTATAAGCATTTTTATCAAGATTTCCCTCATGCGCCTCGTCGCCGTCGCCATTCGTATAGTCGTCTCGACGACTATAACCATTTTTATCAAGATTTCCCTCATGCGCCTCGTCGCCGTCGCCATTCGTATTGTCGTCCTGATGGTTACAAGCATTTTTATCAAGATTTCCCTCATGCGCCTCGTCGCCGTCGCCATTCGTATTGTCGTCTCGACGACTATAACCATCTTTGTCAATATTTCCCGCCACACGACCGCAATACAAACGCTGATAGATACCGCCCTCGAAATCCCATCCTTCGTCTTCCGCACGGGAAATCAATTCCTCAAAGGCTTCGCTACCTGATAACAGCAAGGATCTGGTGATTTCACGATCGCCGCCACTTTGTGACATTTGCGCGTCGGTGTCTTTATAAATCGAATGAATCGCTACATTGGTATGAGTTTCCAGATTTTCCAATGCATCTTTATAGATATTCGTTGACATGAATACTCCTTTTTATTAAATAGATTTGCGAGCATGCCTATTATATCAGAAAAGTTACGATTTACCTGCCTTTTCTTGTGAAATATATACGTCTTATTCATAGGCTAGGCATAGACGTTAAAGAAAAGCTGACTACTTTAATGTATTAATTTATGATGTTATTTATATCTAGGCGCACGAAATAAGCATTTTAATGATGTGATCAAGCGATTTATGTCCTATTTAACAACTCAATAGCAGAAAGCAAATATTCTTTCGAAAGAACTGGTTCTTTCGAAATTTCGAAATTTTAAAAGTTTTTAAAATAAAAACCTTGTAATTTTCAAATTTTCATATAAACTATCACTATGATTCGTTCTTATCTGTATTTATTTGAGAGGGGGAGATGTCATGGCATATGAGCAAATTTACTACAATGGCACTGTAATCACGATTGATAAGGAGGAACAGATTGGAAATTGGGTTGCGATTGGTGATGGCAAAATTGTTGCTGTTGGCAGTGGCGAGGGGATCCCAAAGGAAGGAATGGATGCATTAGAAAAAATAGATCTTCATGGAGCAACAGTGCTTCCAGGTCTGTATGATGCGCATTGTCACGTGATGCCTACAGGTTTTTTTCTCAATAGTGCGAATCTGCTAGAAACGAAATGTATCGATGACGTATTGGATTTACTTCGCATTCAAGCAAAGGATAAGATGCCTGGTGAATGGATCTTTGGCGCGGGTTTCATGTCGCAAAACATGAAAGAAAATAGATATCCCAATAAAGATGAGCTTGATCTTGTCACGAAGGATCACCCCATTATGATTACAGCCCAGACACTTCATGGTGGATCCTTGAATTCAAAGGCACTTTCCCTGATTGAGATTCCTGATGTGGATGGTGTCGGCCGCGATGAGTATGGTGAACTTGATGGCGTGTTACTTTCGGATGATGCGTTTTTCCCTACGATGTCAAAGGTGATGGGGCTGCTTCCGAAAGAGCGGCTGAAAGATTTTATCGATGAATGCGCGCAGTATGGCGCATCCAAAGGTGTTACATCCATCATTGGATTGATTGGTCAATTTGTTGAGGGAGATACAGATGTAGAAATTATTGAATCTGGCAAAGGAAGTTTTCCGGTAAACTTTACAACTTTTTATCAGACATGGAATCTTGAGAATATCAAGCGTTATGACCTACCGCGGATTGGGGGCTGTCTTACCTTAGATGGCGCGGGTTTTGAATATACGATGGCATTGAATGAACCTTATCCAGAGCGTCCTGAACGAAGAGGATTCCTCATTCATACGGACGAGGAAGTATATCAACTCATCTCTGAGGCTCACGCCCAAGGAATTCAGACTGCATTTCATGCGCTTGGTGACCGCGCAATTGATCAATTACTCTATGTCTACAATCAAGTGATTGGAGAACAGGGCGCAAAAGACCTGCGTCATCGCGTTGAACATTTTTCTTTGCCTACAGATGCGCATATGGATCTTGCGGCTAAACTCGGACTTGTTTGCTCGATGCAACCTGCATTTACGGGATTGTGGGGCGAGCCTGTGAATGGCTACTATGATTTATTGCTTGGCCGTGAACGAGCTTCGCGTATGGAGGTATTCCCCGAGATTATAAAGCGGGGCGGGATTATTTGTGGAGGTTCTGATTCGCCCGTTACGCTTGTAGATCCTGTCTTTGGTATCGCATGTCTGATCAATAATCCAGATCCAAGGCGGAATGTATCCGTAACCGATGCAATCAAGATCTTTACAATCAATGCTGCGTATTCCGTTCATCAAGATACGCAAAAAGGTTCGATTGAACCAGGTAAAGATGCTGATTTGACGATTATCGATAAAAATCCGTATGAATATGCGGACAGTAAAGAAATTTATAATACGAAGGTGCTCAAAACAATAAAGAATGGTGTGTGTACATTTGCCAAATAAGTAATTCTTTGAAAGGAGCTCATCATGACAAAAAAGACTTTAAATATCATTTCTGCCATTATCTTCATATCACTCATGGCATTGATTACAGTACCACCAATTACGGATGCGCTACAGCGTGTTCATCCTTACATTGGCATATTTCCCTTTTTTCAGTTCTTCATGTTGATCGTGCCTGTCTTACTTGCTATTTGGCTCATCATTTGGTTCAATCTAGAATGTAAAATTGAAGATCGCGATGATGCAAAGGCAGATGCAGATGCAGAAAAGAAAAGAGGAGGAGATGCAAAATGAGTAGTAAAGTAATTATTACAATTGGGTTAATCCTAGGGTATTTCGTACTCAATGCGGTCATCATCAAATTGATGGGTAAGAAGCAGGAATCATTGGCGGAATACGGTGTCGGAAATCGTTCTTTTGGCTGGTTATTGAATGCATTTTCCTATATAGGCGGTTGGTATACAGGAACAATCTATACAGGCTGGTTCTCCAATGCGTCTACACTCGGTGTATTCGCGCAATATGTCATTATTTATTCTGTCGCAAGTCTATTTGTTATGTTCTTTATGGCAAGACCTGTATGGGTTCTTGGCAAGGTCTATAATCTAGAGACGCAAGCGGATCTTGTTGAATTGCGATACGGCAGCAAGGCATTCAAATTTATATTTTCAATTCTCACCTTTATCTTCTGGGTTCCATGGCTCATCCTAGAGATTAAGTCTGTTGGCTATGTTGTGCAAGCTGGTACCTATGGTGGTATTGGATTCAATATTGGTCTCATCGTCGTAAGTCTCTTTATCATCGGGTATAGCTTTCTCGGTGGTGCAAGGGCATCTGCTGTCGGCGGACTTGTACAAGGAATTACGTTTACCATTGTTGGTGTCATTGCTGTATATTGGCTCATTGTCAAGACTTATGGTGGTCTTGAACCGATGTACCAGATGGTCGAAAATCTCAATGCGGATCTGCTTACGCTAAATGGTCTTGGCGGTAAGTACTGGATGTCGGTTGTCATTACCTGTACGCTTGGTGGCTACATCCTGCCTGGTGTCTTTGCTACAATATACAGAGGCGACAGCTCTCGAGCGGTTAAGAAATCTGTCACAATTGCGCCTCTCGCGGGTATTCTCATTGGTTTTACCATCCTTGCGCTCGGCCTCGGATTGACATCATTCCCAGATTTCCCAGCAGACCCACAGAGCGCTGCGTTCTGGGTTTCTGATAAGTTCGGCGGTCCTGTCATGGTTGGTTTGATGGGTATCTTGGCGCTTGCGGCTTGTATGTCAACACTTTCTGCGGTTCTCAATGTCTCTTCTGTGTTGATTGCAAAGGATATCATCGGTACCATCAACAAGAAGGCAGACCGAGAGAATTTGTTCAAGTATGCAAGAATTCTCACAATCCTCATCGGTATCGTCTCTATCATCATCGCAACTCAAAATATACCGAATCTTATGTTTATTTCACTCATGATGTATGACTGTACGGTTCAG
>JAISJM010000143.1 GCA_031261525.1 Eubacteriales Family XIII. Incertae Sedis bacterium | reverse complement strand
TAACCAACACGACAATAACTTCAACAAGCGTAAAGCCCTTCTTATCCTTTAGACCCTTCTTAATGTCCATCTGTCTCTTCAAAATTGCGTTCATGTTTTTTCTCCTTTATTAATTTAATAAGCATAAACGCAGTTTTGAGATACTCAAATGAATATTTTTATGGATTAATAGTAAATTCAATTATTTTGTTGAATAATATTTTCTCGTTTTGTTATTACCTTTTGCAACCAAAAGCGATTGATTGCTCATCTCTCGTGCTACCCTTTTCGCAGTAGTATTTGAGACGTCCAATAAATCCATAATTATCGTTGTGGTAATATAGTCGTGGTTTTTCAGATAATTAATTATCACTGTATATCGATCCTTTTTTTGAGTTTATCGGCCACTTTATCGGCCATTTGTATTTCTGGGCGATAAAATACAACAGAAAATCCAAATTTTATCTTCCCTATATCCATTTTTTAAATTAAAATAAAGGTAGAAGCCTCGCAGGGTGTTGCGGCGCAATATTCAGAATGGGGGAGATCTTATGACGAAGAGCACATCACGGAAAAGGACTACTGTGCGCGTTCGCGCGGCATTGACTATTATTGCTGTCAGTCTTGCGAGTTCAATATTTGCGTCCGCGATCGGAATCTATTTTAGTACACGCGAGATTACGCAAACCGTTTCAGATGATCTGACCCTCCTTGGGGATATCTCGACAGGAATGGTTGTCTCATCCATTAATAAAGTCAAAGAGGATACGACCTATGTCGGAAGCATGATGGATCGTGCCTACACCGTCGGAGGGAAGGCAGAGCTAAAATCGACGCTTGAAAGTGAGGTGGGGCCTGGACCGAGTTTTATTTCACTCGGCGTTGTGTTCCCCGATGGCATCATTGTATCCAGTGAAAAAGAGAGCTCTAGTTATGCTGCACCTATCGCTGAAGACGCCTCATTCTATCTGGAACTCGCGCCAGACGAGGGCGTGCTTGTCACCGATTCCATAATCATGGATTCTGGGGAGGCGGTGATTCGGTGTTGTATGAAAATCAGCGGGGGTGCCGTATTTGTTTCCACTTTAAAAGGCGATTATTTCACCTATCTTTTTTCCGAATCTGACTATAGCATCTACAGTTCTGGTCGGGTATTCATCTTGGACGGCGCGGGGATGGTAATCGCTGATTCCAACAATGGGGATACCAATATGCTCGGGACGTCGTTCCTGAATAGCCCAGGAGAATTTGGAGTTGCGGTAAATGACGCTTTATTTGGCGTAGACACGGGAAATGTCGTCGTACAATATGAAGACGAATTTGAAAATGCCGGCAAAATTATTTGCGCCTATACGCCGATTATCCATCAGGATGAGCGATGGGCGCTATTTGTGACCGTGCCCGTATCGAGTACGCCTGTGCCAGATATGCGTAATCTTTTTCTCATATCTGGTTTGCTGTTCCTTGCTTTTGGTGCCATAGCCTCGATATTCTTGTCTGCGATGCAGGCGAGACCGTATGATGAACTGGATCGTCAAAATGCCTTACTGACCGAGCTCAAAGCGGAGGCGGAAAATGCAGGACGTGCGAAAGGAGACTTCCTGTCCAATATGAGTCATGAGATTCGAACTCCGCTCAACGCGGTCATCGGCATGACGACGATTGCAAAGAACACAACTGACGAGGAAAAACGTTACGAGAGCCTTGTGAAAATCGAGGACGCATCACATCACCTGATGGGCGTGATTAACGACATTTTAGATATGTCAAAGATTGAAGCAAATAAGCTCGAACTGGATCCAACAGATTTTCGGTTTGCGGATATGATCCGACGTGTGTCCGATATCATCGGTTTCCGTGTGGAGGAAATGCATCAAAACTATTTAGTTGAAATCGATCCTGCGATTCCTCCCTATCTCCATTGTGACGAGCAGCGGCTTGCGCAGGTAATCACCAATCTCTTGACAAACGCTATAAAATTTACGCCAGAAGACGGCGATATCGTGCTCAGTGCCCATCTTGTCGATATTTCATCCGATACGGCAGAGCTTGAAATCTCTGTTACGGACACTGGAATTGGCATTTCAAAGGAGCAACAAGAGCGGCTATTCACCTCTTTCCAACAAGCGGAAAGCAGTACCTCGCGCAAGTATGGTGGCACGGGACTTGGGCTTGCCATATCGAAACATATCGTCGAGATGATGGGCGGCAATATTTGGATTGAATCGGAGCTCGGACGCGGTTCCAAGTTTGCGTTCCGAGTTAAGGTGGGGCTTGCCGAAACACCACAAACTACAACAGTAATCGCCAGCAATGCCATCATTCCAAATGAATTCGCAGGAAAACACATCTTGCTAGCGGAGGATATTGAGATTAACCGTGAAATTGTGCGGTCACTGCTTGAGCCTACTGGCGTCACAATCACCGATGCCGTGGACGGCTATGATGTGGTTGATAAATTCGCCGCTGCCCCATATTTCTATGATATCATCTTCATGGATGTGCAAATGCCAAGGCTTGACGGCTACGATGCGACGCGCCAAATTCGGGAGATGGAGATGGCGACGGATTCCAGGAAACGCATCCCAATCATTGCCATGACCGCCAATGTGTTCAAAGAGGATATCAAAAAGAGTCTTGCAGCAGGGATGGACGCCCATATCGGCAAACCAATCGACATGAATCTGGTCTTAGAAAAACTCCGATTCTATCTTTGATAATGTGAGTCAACTTTCCATGCGACAATAAGAGGTCAATCCAAAGGGTTGATCTCTTTATTTATGTCATAGAAAGGAAATATGCAAATGTCAAAGACGCCGTTATTCAAAAATTACATTCACGACTGGCTACAATCCAAGGAGGGATACGTAAAGGAATCCACCTACTCGAATTATTCGCATGTAGCGTTCAATCACATCCTCCCATCGCTGGGCGATAATGATGTCAATGTCATCGACGAAGATTTACTAAATCACACCGCCGCGCATTGGCTCATGCACATCCCCTTATCAAAAAACAGCGTCACCCACATGATGATGATTACAAAGCTATCGCTAAATTATGCACGCAAGAAAATAAGTCTGCCACGCATCAAAGCAAAGATTAAGTTGCCCATCACAGAAGAACAAAACCGCTTCAAAATCATGATCCCACAAAGTAAAATCAAACTAATAAAAGCAATTACAAAAAATCTGGACTCGAGAAATATCGGGATCTTATTTGCACTGAATACGGGCATACGAATTGGCGAACTTTGTGCTTTAAAATGGTGCAATATCAACATGGACAACAATATCATCACGATTGAGAAAACCCTGCAACGTATCCATTTGCAGGATGGATACGGCACTGTCACAAACAAAATCGTCATCACTTCTCCCAAGACAAAATCGTCCATTCGCGACATCCCGATTTCAAGCCATTTGCAGAAATCTTTAGCAAAAATGGGTGCATATGCACCTGACACCTATCTATTAACAGGCACATCCAAATACATTGAACCACGCGCATATCGTAGTTATTTCTACAAATACCTGAAAACCAACCAAATCGACAAAATCAATTTTCATGGATTGAGGCATACATTTGCCACCGACCTCATCGAGCAAGGCGCCGACGTGAAGACCGTAAGTGAACTTCTCGGGCATGCAAATGTCAATACAACGCTCAACCTCTACGTCCACCCATCCCTAGCACAAAAACGCAAATGCATCGAAATGTTGTCAATGTAACAAATATGACATTAAACCGTTAACTAATTTGCTTGAAATGACGGAAATGCGTGTTAAAATGTAAATGTATCCACTTTGCGGGCGTTTTCTTTAATGAAATTAAAAAAAGTTTTAATTTTGTGTTTAAAGCAGAATTGTCTGGGTATATATCTATTACAGGGGCAACCAAGCAAAGTAAACGCATTGGTTGCAAGAAAAAGTATCTTATTAAATTAATAAAGGAGAAAAAACATGAACGCAATTTTGAAGAGACAGATGGACATTAAGAAGGGTCTAAAGGATAAGAAGGGCTTTACGCTTGTTGAAGTTATTGTCGTGCTGGTTATACTGGCTATTTTGATTGCTATTGCTGTACCGTCTGTTACGTCTTATATTAACAAGTCTAAGGTTAGGGCAGATAAGACAGCAGTTAAGACAGTGCAGACAGTACTACAAGCAGTTGTTGCAGATTATATCGGT
>JAISJM010000121.1 GCA_031261525.1 Eubacteriales Family XIII. Incertae Sedis bacterium | reverse complement strand
ACACCTTATAATAAAATCACTTCCGTCAACATCATACCAAACATCGTGAACTTTTTAACAATGTTGAAGGATTATAATATATTACTATGTAATTGCAAATCTTGAAGCGTATGAGAATGGAGTATCTGCGGTACTGGTGCATAATGCAAATAAAGACATATAGTCGCCCGAAGATACGAGCTGGTGTGTGAACAAGTATATCAAAATTCAATATACCCCCGTGTTGGTGTAGCAAGAGACCCTAAAACAGGACGCTTTGTTGGTGAAGATTCAAATTGGGACATGGGACATAAACCCGGTTATGAATTTTGGAAACATCAAGAAAGTGCTAGACAACGAGGAATTAGCAGATAACAATTTATTGAAGAATACAATGATCCTTCACATTTCAGAGTAGAGTTACCCATTTCTAATAGAAGTCACCTATTGGAAGCATTGGATGACGTTAATTTTTATCCATAAACCTTAATTTTCTATCGAAGACGCAAATGAAAAATAACGCATCAACACCAGTCAACCGCGGACGATTAACCGCACAATACCTAACGATATTTTCAAAATACGTCCTCGAGTAGTACGATATGGCGACGAAAATGAGAATAGTGAAATCTATATGTCGATTTGGGACGATATGCCTGAAAAAGACCTCGTTCTCATAATGTCTATGACTTTATCGCATTATCCTTTAATTGAGTATGGTATCCCATACACCAAAGGAAAGGCAGAGTTAATGTGTATTTGCCATAAGAAAGATGAGGATATATTTCGTTCGATTCTTTCAACCTGTGCGTTTTGTGTAATCAATTCGCAGTGGTTTGTTGCTCCACGTGCAATTTTTCCAAACGTAGTGGAAATGTATGATAAAACGTTACAAATGAAACATATCTATTTTGGATTTCCATTAATGTTTCGGAAACAATTGTCAAATGCGAATATCGGAGGTATTCCAACGGAATGGTTATCAATAATTCCTATTTCTGAAACAGAATATCAGTTTGCCATCAATCATAGTGTGGAAGAACTTGGTTATTTGTTAGAAAAACACAATGCTGATTATATGGATTTAGATAGAAAATCTGTGATACAATGAACTGTCATTAGTCATCATGCGCAAATAAACTTATTTATTTTTTGTTTTATCATGTACTAATACTGCAATGTACAATTGAACTTACTACATTGATACTGCTGAACCAATATACCGTACGCCTACGTATCCGTTACACAATCACCCGATAAAAATTGGGCTTGTACTTTTCAAAAACAGTTGTTACAATATCCAGCATTATACGTTGCACTTAAACTCATTTACTAATTCAGTGCAATAGAATTTTAGGTAAGTTTATTTGCACGCGACTACTTGGCGTTGTGCTGGTACATGATGCTGATTATAATATTCAGCGGGAGGTACACCGTGTTGAGGTAGCAATGGACATTGGAATGGAAAATATCCGAGCCAATGTTAATGCACCTGATGGAAGAATTCTTAAAGAAAATATAGAAGTTCCGATTAAAGATTTACATTCTCCTCTATCTGCACTTGAACCTGAAAAGTATCAGAAAAATCTGGAAAAGATGATAAAATCGCCAGACGAAATGCCTCCAACAGAAGTCATGCCCGTTACTATTCCACGTCACTTATCCATTATGGATGTACATTAAAATATTTTTGGATATACAAAAGATGACCCTAAATAAAACAGAACGATATCAACTCGCACAGAGAATCATGGTACTTTATCATCGTGTATTGGTTGATATACGTAACTGGATATATGAAAATAAGATTGATGTGGCGAGAGATGCGGCAGATTATCTAGAGCCGCTTGTAGTAGATTATTCTAATTTGTGGTTGGAAATGAACAAAGAGGATATATTAGCGGATATTCATAGAATGATTGGTTGGTTTGTTAATCGTCATCATACACGTTACTATTATTATGAAATATTTGATTTGCCATATGAGGAGTTTGCCGTTAAATATCTTTCTAAAAAATACGTGGAAATAATGAATGATCATAAAGAGTTTTGACAGTACGTTCTCGTCCAAGAATTTTGAAATGTATTAAAGAACAATAAAATTCCAATGATATTTATTCAACTGATTTTCATTTTATTCGGTTTAATACAAACCGAGTTTGTACAGCAAGAGTTTTCATCCTTGCCAGAATCGGTCGCCTGTGCAGATTATCATAGTGAAGACTGCGGCGTTTTCTATGTTACGACAAATATAGAAAATATCAAAGTTGGCGACTTGGTGTATTCTTACGATATTCTCACAGGAGAAGTATCACAAAAAGTCGTTACTGATACCTTTGTTCGGACAAGTAATCATCTCGATTATTTAACGATAGTTGATGCAAACGGCAATGAACAGGTTATTGAAACAACCGATTCGCACCCGTTCTGGGTGGTAACAGATAACCCTGATTTATCTCGTGCGGCGAGCGAAGTAGTAACCGAAAATGGTACGGTTTTGTACCACGAGAATCTTGGTATTACGGAGTATGGTTATTGGGTGGAAGCGAAAGACCTGCGTGAAGGTGATGTTTTCATCGGTGCAAACGGTGAACTATCTTGTCTTGTCGCAAAGGAACGGGCAGAGTTTCCTGAAGGTATTACTGTTTACAACTTCACGGTTGACGGTAATCACGATTACTTTGTCATTGCCCAAACTGCGGAGTTTGGGTGGACGTGTGTACTGGTGCATAATGCAGGAATTGATTATAACTCAGATACTGTCTATCGAGGTGGGCAATCTTTTGTCGCTCGTAATATCGACATAAAAATTAAAAAGATGGACTTGTCCAGCCTGGTCATGGAGTGTCTGTCAATCTTTCAAAAGACGGATTAGATAAATTTGGAGGTGCTCATAGAATCAAATACAT
>JAISJM010000062.1 GCA_031261525.1 Eubacteriales Family XIII. Incertae Sedis bacterium | reverse complement strand
GCGAAGTCAATCGGAAGTACGAATCTGCAGATTATTTCGCGAATACTGCTTCCTGAGACGGTGCCGTCGCTCGTTCGAGGCTTTACCGTGTCCATTATCGCAGTGATATCAATGACGGCGCTTGCTGGCATGTTCGGTGCCGGTGGTGTCGGTGATATCGCAGTAAGATTCGGTTATCAGAGGTTCCAGCACGATGTGCTCTTTGCAGCAATCTATGTGCTTATTATATTAGTTCAGATTGTCCAATTCTTAGGGGATTTTATCTCGAGACAGATCCTCAAGAAGCGGCATTTGATATAAAGTTTGTTCTGTTTATGGTCAGAGCTAATCAATGAAAACGAAATGAAGGAGAATATGAAAATGAAAAAGACAAGGTTAATCGCGCTGCTACTTGCGGCAATTCTAGTACTTGGTGCATTTGCTGGATGCTCAAGCAAGAAAGAATCGGATTCTAGCGCAAAGACTTCTGGTAAGGAAGCAAGTGAAGAGGCTGATTCCACGACAATCACAGGTATTGTAGACTTAGTTCCACATAATGACTTGATTGAATTCGTAAAGGATCAGGTTGAAGAGCAGGGTTACACCATTGATATCGTATCTACAGCATCGGATGAGACAACAAATGAAAAGATTGCTACAGGCGAAATTACTTTCAGCTTTAACCAACATTGGCCATACCTCGCTGAGTGGAATGAGACAAATGGTTTCGACTTGGTAAATGCTGGAGATATCCATATTGAGCCAATTACAGCTTATTCAGACAAATATACAACGGTAGATGAGATTCCAGCTGATGCTGTTGTCGCAATTCCAAATGACGGTACGAACGAATATAGAGCATTGAGAATCCTTGAACAGAATGGTTTCATCAAGCTTGATCCAGAGACTGCTACCTCGCTAAAAGCATCTGCTGCAGATGTTGTAGAGTATCTAAAGCCAATTGAAATTGTGGAGCTTGATTCTGCTCAGATTATCCCAACAAAGGATGATTATGAGTTCTTCATCACAAATACTAACAAAGCACTTGAAGCAAAGATTGAGTCCGCAAGACTCTTCAGCGAAGGCGATGACAGCCCATATGCAAATATCATCACAACAACTGCTGAAAATAAGGACAATCCTGCAATTGTTGCACTTGTTGAGGCACTTCGTTCAGATGAAACAAAGGCATTTATCGAAGAAAAGTATAATGGAGCAGTCATTCCTGCAAAATAAGTTTGAATCTGTATTGCAAAATAACGAAGTTCCTGGAGTACAGTACAAAAATCTCGTCATGACAAAAAACCCTCCTAGCAAATCCAATCGGATTGAATTTGCTAGGAGGGTTTTACATTTTCACCTATATTTTACCTATATATAATCGGAATTGTGATGATCTATCTTATCTACAGAATAGAGAATGAAAGAATCAATCCTGCAAATACGATAGATACCATTGATAGTAGCTTGATTAAGATATTGATAGATGGACCAGAAGTATCCTTGAATGGGTCACCAACGGTATCACCAACGACTGCAGCTTTATGCGCATCCGAATTCTTACCGCCATGCTTGCCGCTTTCAATGTATTTCTTTGCATTGTCCCAAGCACCACCGGCATTTGCCATCATGATTGCGAGTACAAAACCTGTCGCCGTTGCGCCTGCAAGAAGACCAACGACACCATTTACACCTAAGATTAATCCTACGATAATTGGTGATATGATACCAACTGCAGCGGGAGCAATCATTTCTTTTTGAGCATTCTTTGTGCAGATTGCTACGCATCTAGCGTAATCAGGCTCAACACCTGGGACGCCTTCCATGAGGCCTTTGATTTCTCTAAATTGTCTTCTTACTTCAACAACGATACTTTGTGCGGCACGCCCAACAGCCTGCATTGTCATAGATGAGAATAAGAATGGGAGCATTGCACCAACAAATAGACCGATTAGGACTGGTGGATTTGTAATCTCAAGATTGAAATCGTAATCAGGTGCTTTAATTTTGATTTCATCGATATAAGCGACGATGAGGGCTAGTGCTGTAAGTGCTGCAGATCCGATTGCAAATCCTTTACCTGTAGCAGCTGTTGTGTTGCCAAGGCTGTCGAGCTTATCGGTACGCTCTCTTACTACTTTATCCATCTTTGTCATCTCAGCGATACCGCCAGCATTATCTGCTACAGGACCGTATGCGTCCGTTGCAAGCGTGATGCCGAGTGTTGATAGCATACCAACAGCAGAGATACCAATGCCATAAAGTCCGTGTGAGAAGTTTGCAGCAAAGTCTGCGCCAAGGGTTCCGCCTGATGCGAAGAAACTTACAAGTACGGAGACACCAATGATGATTACGGGAACGCATGTTGAGAGCATGCCGAGTGAAAGACCACCGATGATGATGGTTGCAGATCCTGTAAGTGCCGTATCTGCAAGGTTCTGCGTTGGCTTGTATACATCAGCTGTATAATATTCTGTAAAGAATCCGATGAGTACACCAGCTACAAGACCGGAGATGATTGCCCAAAATACGCCAGGGAGGAAGACACCTTCCGTATTTGGGAATACAAACTTAACGATAAAGAATGCAGCAACGATATTGAGCGCCGATGCAATGTAGGTGCCTTTTCGAAGCGCCGCCAAGAGTGCTTTGTCGCTTGCGCCTTCTTTACAATTTACAAAAAAGGTACCAATAATCGAAGCGATGATACCGACTGCAGCAATCAACATAGGAACAAATGCTGCACGAAGTTGTAAGCTGGCATCACCTGTAAATGCGGATACCGCGAGAGCCATTGTTGCGATTACGGAACCGACATAACTTTCATAAAGATCGGCACCCATACCAGCAACGTCACCAACATTGTCGCCAACGTTGTCAGCGATTACAGCTGGGTTACGAGGATCATCTTCAGGGATACCTGCTTCTATTTTACCTACAAGGTCAGCGCCGACGTCAGCAGCTTTTGTAAAGATACCACCACCAACTCTTGCAAAGAGCGCCATACTTGAAGCACCCATACCAAAGGTCAGCATTGCCGCGGTCATATCTGAGATTTCGAGATGGAAACCGTATCGTAGTAAGATGAACCAGATTGAAAGATCAAGCATACCAAGTCCAACAACGGTGAATCCCATTACAGTACCAGCTGAAAATGCAACTCTCAGTCCTTTGTTGAGGCTATCCGATGCCGCAAAGGCTGTACGTGCATTTGCATAAGTTGCAACTTTCATACCGATGAATCCAGAAAGACCGGAGAAGAAACCACCAGTGATAAATGCAAATGGTACAAATGGTGTGAGTAGTCCAGTGAGTGCCATGATACCAAGAATGATAAACATTGCTGCAAAGAAAATGCCTACGGTTGTGTACTGTCTCTTAAGATATGCCCCCGCACCACTTCTTACAGCACCTGAAATCTTCTTCATTTGATCTGTACCTTCTGGTGCAGCCATGACTTTCTTCGTCTGCACAAAGGCAAAGAGCAAGCCTAGAATTGATCCGATCGGGACCAGCCAAAATAATTTTTCCATTTACGTTCCTCCAAAATACACAAAATACCTAAACCTAATGTGACATAAAAAAAATATCCGATTGCTTGATATTATATCATTATATAGAACTATTTGTACATGTTATTGCTATTTTTTCATTAAATAATGAAGTCAAGTTGTATTGAATGCGTTTCTATGTATTTTGGCGTTAGATCTTGATTTTTTCAGGTTCTTTGAGTATAAAATTTGTTACACATGTATCTTTTTTTGTTGTTATGTACCTCATATTTAATTTAGAAAAAATGCTTGACAATCAATCGAGTAAGGTATAGTATAAATATACAGCGTGCACGTGCACACAACAGTTGAAAGATCTATTTCATACCATTCATACCAAATAGACAATTCAGCTGATCATTCATTTTTATACATACTCCTCCAACTTATGTAAGTAAAAATTATTTTTTTAACCGTCGTGTGCACGTACACATAACTGTATAGTGTCGTAAAATAAAAAGGAGAGATAGATGGAACAACTATTATTGGGAATTGATATCGGTACTTCGGGTACGAAAGTTGCTGTATTTGCAACAGATGGCACTGAACTTGCATCACATACGGAAGAATATCCGATGTATCAACCACAAAATGGCTGGGCAGAGCAAGACCCTGAAGATTGGTGGAAAGCTACTGTAACAGGTGTCCGTAGCGTGATTTCTGGACTCGGCACAGATCATGAAGTTGTTGGTGTTGGTCTATCAGGGCAGATGCATGGACTTGTTATGCTTGATGATGAAGGTGAGATTTTACGTCCCTCCATTATTTGGTGTGATGGTCGTACCGAGGCTGAATGTCAACAGATGATCGATGTGATCGGCTTAGAAAGGCTCATTGAAATCACCGCAAATCCTCCTATGATCGGATATACCGCTGCGAAAATCCTATGGGTGAAGAATAATGAGCCCGATGTATACAGCAAATGTGCGCACATTCTTCTTCCAAAAGACTATATAAGATACAAACTCACAGGCGAGTTTATCAGTGATGTGAGTGACGCTTCCGGCATGCAGCTGATGGATGTACCAAGCCGCACCTGGTCTGCAGAGCTTTGCGAGAAACTTGGTATTGATTTGAATCTTCTTCCATTACTTGTGGAATCACAAGACGCAGCAGGGCATGTAAATGCAGCCGCTGCCGCGCTTACAGGATTAGCTTCTGGAACTGTTTTGGCTGGTGGTGCTGGTGATAATCCCGCTGCTGCCATAGGTTCTGGTGTAAATAAGTCCGGTGTTGCCTTTACTACAATTGGTTCATCGGCAGTCATCTATGCTGTATCGGATAAGCCACGAATTGACATGGAAGGACGCATCAATACCCTTTGTGCAAGCGTTCCTGGCATGTGGACGGTGATGAGTTGTACGCAAGGCGCTGGCTTATCATTAAAGTGGCTTAGAGATACGGTATGTAATGTAGAAGTGGAAAAAGCTGCAGAACTTGGTGTAGATTCCTATGTCGTAATGGGTGATCTTGCGGAGGCTGCTGGCATCGGAGCTGGCAAGCTAGTCTATCTTCCATATCTCATGGGTGAGCGTTCTCCGCATCCAGATCCAGATGCAAGAGGTGTATTCTTTGGATTGTCTGGCGTACATGATCGTTCCAATTTGATTCGTTCCGTTATGGAAGGTGTTGCCTATTCTCAGAAAGAATGTTTTGATGTGTTCACCGATATGGGTGTGCAGATTAACGACATGGTCATCACAGGTGGCGGTGCAAAGAGTAAGCTCTGGAGGCAAATGCTCGCAGATTTGTATGCGATTCCTGTTGGAACGCTCGCAAAGGATTCTGGCGCGGCACTTGGTGTTGCATTATTGGCAGGTGTTGCAAGCGGCGTATATGCTTCGCTTGAAGAGGCTGTTGATCGTGCGCTTGGAGATAAAGATATATTAAATCCGAGCGAGGAACGAGGCGAGGCTTACAAACCATACTTTGAATTGTATAAGAATCTATATCGTACGTTAATTACAAACTTTAAGGATTTGACACAAATAAAGTAGTTAAGTTTGTAATAATCTGTAAACTATGCTATACTAGAAATAAGTAGTAATTCTACGAATTATTTGCGCATCATAACCGCAGTAAATTTATTGCAGTTATGACGCGCTTTTTTATGAGTGAAAATATGATTAGTTTATGACCGTCTTTCTGATTAATATTTTCAAAAAGGAAGAAAAGGTATATGACTAAGACATTTGAAGAACTAAACGTATCCGCTGAAGTATTGAAAGCACTAAAGAGTATGAACTTTGAGATGGCGACTCCCGTCCAGACAAAGTCAATCAATCCAATGAGTTCGGGGATTGACCTCATGGTGCAGGCACCTACGGGAACAGGCAAGACTGCCGCATTTGGTATTCCTGTCATCGACAACATTGATATTGAGGATTCCTCCATTCAGTCGCTCGTGCTATGTCCGACAAGAGAACTTGCAACGCAGACAGCTGCAGTGATGAGAAATCTGACAAAGTTCAAGCCAGGAATCAGAATTCAAGCACTCTATGGTGGAGAACCAATCAGACACCAGATCAATGCACTCAAGAGAAAGCCACATATCATCGTTGCAACACCAGGACGTATGATAGACCACCAAAACCGCCACACAACAAGACTTGGCAATGTTAAGACTGTTGTACTCGATGAAGCGGATCGCATGCTCGATATGGGCTTCCGTGACGACATGAAGACGATTCTTGATGCAACACCAGAAGATAGACAGACTGTCATGTTTTCTGCAACAACATCAAGAGAAGTAGAACGCATTGCGAAAGCATATCAGAAAGATGCACAGATGATCAGCATTGGAGATCTTGGAAAGAAGACGGTTGATTCTGTTGATCAGTATTATTCCGAAGTAGAGCTTCGCAAGCGTGAATCGACACTCGTAAGACTGATTAAAGACAACCATTTTAAGCTATCCATCGTATTTGTATCCAGAAAACACATGGCTGATGACCTTGCAAATTGTTTAAGTGCAAATGGCATCAAGTCCGCTGCACTTCACGGAGACATGCGTCAATCACAGCGAAATCGCGTCATGGCGCGATACAAGAAGGGCGATCTGCAGGTACTCGTTGCAACAGATGTTGCAGCTCGTGGTATTGATGTAGAGAATATTGATGCGGTAATCAACTTTGATATGCCACAGGATAGTGATAGTTACGTGCATAGAATCGGCAGAACGGGTAGAGCAAACACAACGGGCGTATCTTACTCCTTCATCACGCCAAGAGATTTTAAGAAGTTTCGTGGCATGATGCGCGATGTCAATTCGGATCCAAAGAAGGTAAGACTATTTGCATCTGAGGAATTTGTGTCAAAGCGTACAAAGGTTGCGCTCGAATCTGAGGCAGCTGCACGTGGCGGCAACGCGTTTGAGCAAGTTTTAAACAAAGAGAAGATGTACAAAGAGCGCAAGAAGTACGACAACAGAGATCAAAAAGATGGCAAGCCTGCGTATTATGGCCGCAAGACGAAGCGAAGCAGAAAACAAGCATAATATTTTAGAATAGAATAGAAAAGGAAAGGAAAGGGGCATGGACGATACGTCGTGCTTCTTTCCTTTTTTTGTACTGAAATTTCCAATAATTCCGAATGGTAAAAATTATATTTTTAGGGTCATAACATGCTATAATATTACGTTGATCAAAGAGATTGCATAGGGTGTCCATTGGGTGGGACACAGAATCTCTTTCTTGGGAATGAAATAAAGGAGGAAAGGAATTGAGTAGATGTTTTAGTAAAGTGCTCGTTGCAAACAGAGGCGAAATTGCAGTAAGAATCTATCGAGCATGCAACGATCTAGGGATATCAACGGTTGGTATCTATTCTAAAGAGGATGAGCTATCGCAATTTAGGCTCAAGGCGGACGAATCTTACCGAATTGGTGAGAATCATAGTCCCCTTGGAGCCTATCTTGATATCCCGCTCATCATTGAGACTGCAAAGAAATATGGCGCGGATGCGATTCATCCTGGCTATGGATTTCTGTCAGAAAATGCAGATTTTGCAAAAGCCTGCGAACTTGCGGGTATCAAATTCATCGGTCCTCCATCTGAGATATTGAGCAAGATGGGCGACAAACTCAGCGCGAAAGAAGTTGCCGATCGTTGTGGTGTACCGACCATTCCTGGCTCGAAAACTCCGCTGCGCGATACGCAGGAAGCTGTCATGCGCGCCAATTCTTATGGTTATCCTGTCATATTAAAGGCTGCCGCAGGTGGCGGCGGGCGCGGCATGAGGAAGTGCGAGTCCGAAGAAGAGGTTACCAGTGCATTCAATCTTGTGCAGTCCGAAGCATTGAAGGCGTTCGGTAGTGGCGACATTTTTATTGAAAAATTCTTAGTGGAACCAAAGCATATTGAAGTCCAGATTCTTGCGGACGAGCATGGTCATATTGTACATCTATATGACAGAGACTGCTCGCTTCAGCGTCGTTATCAGAAAGTCGTCGAGTACACGCCGGCATTTGCCCTAGATACAGAGCTTCGGGAGCGTATCTGTGCGGATGCAGTGAAAATTGCGGAGGAAGTTGGCTATATCAATGCGGGTACAGTTGAATTTCTTGTAGACCATAGTGGCGATCATTTCTTTATTGAGATGAATCCACGGGTTCAGGTGGAGCATACCGTCACGGAAATGGTGACAGGTATTGATATTGTTCGTTCACAGATCTTAATTGCACAAGGTGAATTGCTATCTGTGGAGGATATTGGAATCACGAGTCAATCGGATGTAAGCATCAATGGTTATGCGATTCAGTGCCGTGTGACGACAGAAGACCCTACGAATCATTTTGCGCCTGATACGGGACAGATTACAGCCTATCGAACGGGTGGTGGTTACGGTGTGAGACTCGATGGTGGCAACGCATTTACAGGTGCTGTTATATCTCCTTATTATGATAGTCTTCTCGTCAAGATAACGACAAAGGACAATACGTTTAAGGGGGCAGCGAAGAAAGCGCTTCGTGTCTTGAATGAGACAACCGTTCGCGGTGTAAAGACAAATATTGGATTTATTGGTAATATACTACAGCACGAACAATTCTTAAATGGCACGACGCATACGAAATTTATCGATGAGACGCCTGAATTGTTTGATATTGTGGCGAGTGCGGATCGCGCAACGAAGATGTTGAAGTTTATTGGCAACATCTGCGTCAATGACCCAACCGCAGGTAAGGTGATGTTTGATGTCCCTCGTTTCCCAAAGGTGGAGGGCGAGATTCCCGACGGTCTAAAGCAACTTCTCGATAAAAATGGACCAAAAGCGCTCAGTGATTATGCGCTGAATCAGAAGAAACTCTTACTTGGCGATACAACGATGCGCGATGCACATCAGAGTCTGCTTGCGACACGCATGCGTACGCGCGACTTGATGAAAGGGGCTCCTGCGACGGCACGCTATCTGAAAGACGCCTTTGCCCTAGAATGTTGGGGCGGCGCAACCTTTGATGTAAGTTATCGTTTCTTAAAGGAAAGTCCATGGGAGCGGCTTGATTTATTGAGAAAAGCCATCCCAAATATTCCATTCCAGATGCTTATTCGGGGGGCAAATGCCGTAGGATATACAAATTATCCTGACAATCTCATCAGGGAATTTATCCGTCTGGCAGCCGAGGGCGGCATCGATATCTTTCGGATATTTGATTCGCTGAACTGGATTCCTGGTATGGAAGTTGCCATTGATGAAGTACTGAATCAGGGCAAGGTCGCGGAGGCTGCAATCTGCTATACAGGCGACGTGAGCGATCCACATGAAGACAAATGGACACTAAAATATTACGTAGATTTAGCTAAGAAACTTGAGAATCTCGGTGCACATATTATTACGATTAAGGATATGGCAGGGCTATTAAAACCTTATGCAGCCGAAAAATTGGTAAAGGCGCTGAAGAACGAGATTGCGCTGCCAATCAGATTGCATACGCATGATACAACGGGCAATCAAGTTGCGACTTATCTGAAGGCGGCTGAGGCAGGTGTCGATATTGTTGACGTGGCGATTTCTTCTATGTCATCGCTTACCTCGCAGCCGTCCATGAATTCCGTGGTTGCAGCCCTGCAAGGTCAGGAGCGCGATACGCAGATTGACCCAATGCCGCTTGAAGATCTTGCGAATTTCTGGGATGATGTCAGAAAGCGATATTTTAGCTTTGAGGGTGGCATCAAATATCCAGCAACGGATATCTACCGATATGAGATTCCTGGAGGACAATATACGAATCTAAAACCGCAGGTTGAGAGTTTGGGACTGGGACATCGATTTGATGAGGTCAAAGAGATGTACAAGACGGTAAATGACATGCTCGGCGGCATTGTCAAGGTCACGCCATCGTCTAAAATGGTCGGTGACTTGGCGATATTTATGGTACAAAATGATCTGACAGAAGAGAATATTGTAGAGCGCGGGGATACGTTGGCATTTCCAGACTCGGTCGTATCGTACTTTAAAGGTATGATGGGGCAGCCATCTTGGGGATTCCCAGAAGACTTGCAAAAAGTTGTTCTAAAAGGTGAGAAAGCAATCACCGTCAGACCAGGGGAACTTCTAGAATCGATTGATTTTGATGCAGCCCGAAAAGAGGTTGAAAAATTTGCGGAAAACCCAGATGAACGAACGATTGTTAGCTGGTGTTTTTATCCAAAGGTTGTAGAAAATTTCATTAAGACAAGGCAAGAATATGGCTATATTACGAGACTTGGAAGTCATGTATTCTTCCATGGATTGGCAGTTGGCGAGACAAACCGCGTGCATATCGAAGAGGGCAAGGCTTTAATCATCAAGTATCTGGGCACGGGAGATTTGACAGAGGACGGGAAACGTATCGTCATGTTTGAGCTGAATGGTGCACGCCGTGAAGTCGCTGTTGTGGACGAGTCCATCGATTATACGTTGCACAGCGTGATGATGGCAGATCCTGAAGATCATCGGGAGGCGACATCGCCAATTCCAGGTATGGTTAGTAATATCACAGTCAAGACGGGGGATGTCGTGAAACGCAATGACACGATTCTCGTTGTTGAAGCAATGAAAATGGAGACAAGCGTAACCGCCAATGTAGATGGCGTCGTCAAAGAAATTTTTGTCGCGCAGGGTGATCGAATTGTACCAGGTCAGTTGCTTATCCGCATCGCATAAAGTTTATGTAAGGTTTATTCATGAAGTAGGGAATCGGTAGCGAACAACTGCCGATTCTCTTTTTACTATGAAAAGGGTTCAAAATATGTTAGAATATAAGGACTAATGTCATCACGAACGATGATGATTTTGGGGTAGATATTGTATAAATAATAAAGGGGAAGTTTATGCGCATAATACTTGATGGCATGGGGGGAGACAATGCACCTGCTGATATCGTTGAGGGAGCTGTCCTTGCATCAAAAGAGATGGAGCATGAAATCGTTATTGCTGGAGATGAAGCTCTTATAAGCGCAGAGCTTTCAAAATATAAATATGACAAATCCAAAGTAACGATTTTAGCAACAACAGAGGTGATTACGACAGCGGAATCACCAACAAAGGCCATTCGTACGAAGAAAGATAGTTCTATGGTTCGGGGCATGCAGGAAGTCAAGGACGGCAATGCCGACATGTTCCTCTCTGCTGGCAACAGTGGTGCATTGCTCGCAGGTGGTATCTTTGTCATCGGCAGAATCAAAGGTATTGATCGGCCCGCACTTGGTAGCACCTATCCAATCCTCGGTAGTGGCATTGCACTTCTCGTAGATGCAGGTGCAAATGCCGACGTGAAGCCAGGCAATCTTTTGGAATTTGCCTATATGGGCAGTATCTATATGAAAGAAGTCTTGGGCGTCAAGAATCCGAGAGTCGGTCTTGTCAATTTAGGAACGGAACCTGGCAAAGGAACGAAGATTCTAAAGGATGCGTATCCATTGTTGGAGAATTCTGGACAGAAGAAACTCATTAATTTCGTTGGAAATGTTGAAGGACGCGATGTACCATTTGGTGAAGCGGATGTCATCGTGTGCGACGGGCTTGTCGGCAATGTCATCTTAAAGCTCACGGAGGGGCTTGCCCTCAGTATCTTGAGTCTGCTAAAACAAAAGTTCATGACCAACGTCAAGACAAAACTTGCCGCGGTCATGCTTGGGAAGCAGATGGGCGAGATGAAGAAGGAGTTTGATTACTCCGAATACGGCGGTGCACCGATTCTTGGAATCAAGAAGCCGATTATCAAAGTACATGGTTCCGCTACTGCCAATATGGTTAAGAGTGGTATCATTTCTGCATTGCCTTATATTGAGAAGGATGTTGTCGGTACGATTACGGAGCATGTGAAAGAGCTTAAAGCGATTGAAGAAGAACAAAAAGAGGAACAAACAGAGGAACAAAATAAGGAAGAGATTTCCTCTTAGTTCAGGAGAAAATGACAGGTTGTAGCAAATCATGAGTACATGCATAAAAGATAAAGAACAACTCGAAGAGGCTTTGTCATATCGTTTTCATGACGAGTCTCTTCTTATTATGGCTTTGACGCATCCATCTTACATCAGCGACAATGGATTAGATCGATTAAAGAGCAATCAGCGATTGGAATTTCTAGGCGATGCGGTACTCGATGCTGTCATCACAAAAGAATTATATCTTCAATGTGGGCAGATGCGAGAGGGCGAATTGAGTAAACTTCGCGCTGTGCTTGTTCGGGAGGAGAGTCTCTACGAGATTGCGCGGACACTTTCTCTTGGAAGCCATCTATTGCTTGGAAATGGTGCAAAGCATGATGGGGTTGGGATGAAACCATCCGCATTGTCGGACGCACTAGAATCTATCTTCGGTGCAATTTTTTTAGATTCGTCTTATGACGAAGTATCGGAAGTAATCTTGAAGTTGTTCCGTGAGAAGCTTGATGCTGTTGAACTCAAGCATGTCGCTATGGTTGGATCTAGCGATTTCACAGGAGTTGTGGACTATAAGACCGAGTATCAAGAACTGATCCAAGCACAAGGCATGACAAAGATTACTTATAAGACTGTTGGCGAAGAAGGCCCACCTCACAATAAAACGTTTTATGTAAACTTATATAAAAATACCAAACTAATTTCTTCGGGCAAGGGGAAGACAAAGAAGTCCGCAGAGCAAGATGCCGCACGAATTGCAATCGATTTGGAAAAAAACTAGAGGGACAATGTATCTAAAGAGAATAGAGATGTCGGGATTCAAGAGTTTTGCGGATCCTATGAGTATAGAATTTAAAGATGGAATCACCTGTATCATCGGGCCAAATGGCAGCGGAAAGAGTAATATCTCCGATGCGATGCGATGGGTTCTTGGCGAGCAAAGTGCCAAGACGCTTCGTGGCGGCAAGATGGAGGAGATTATTTTTGCTGGCTCTGAAAATAGACGTAGCAAGGGTATGGCTGAGGTTACGATTGTATTTGATAATACGACAAATATCCTTCCGATTGATTTTAGCGAAGTGTCTATAAAGCGTCGTCTTTATCGAAGTGGTGACAGTGAATACTATATCAACAATTCTCAATGCCGTTTAAAGGATATTAAGGAATTGATTACCGATACAGGAATTGGTGTCGATGGCTATTCGTTTATTGGTCAAGGGCGTGTTGACAAGATGGTCAGCGAGAAGCCCGAGACGCGCCGTGAGGTTTTTGAAGAAGCGGCGGGGATTGTAAAATACAAGACAAAGAAAGAGCAGGCACAGCGTAAACTCGATTCTGCACAGATTAATCTTGACCGTATGAATGATATCATTGATGATATCGAATCGCGTATTGGTGGACTGAAAGAAGAGAGCGAAAAAGCGAAAGAGCATGCTGGGCTTATGGAGCGGCATAAAGTTCTTGAGATTGGCATTACGATTGATCAGATTGAGAAAATCATCAAGAAGAATGAAGAATTAGCCCATCAGGCTGCCGATGTGCAACATTCTTTAGAGCAGATAAAATCAGAAAAAGAAGAACTTGAGAAAAAGATAAGTGACGATCGCACACAGATTGAGACGTTATCCGAGTCGATTTCTGGATTGGAAAAAGCGATTTCTGACAATGCGCTTAGGACATCGGAGATTAATTCTGAGCTTCGGTTGTCAGGGGAACGGCAGAAGCATCTGCAGGATGATCTCGATCGATTGACGATGGAGAAAGAGACGCAGATTAAGATTCAATCTAGGTATGAGGAACAACTCCAAGATCTTCATGAAAAGAGAGTTACCTATCAAGAAGAAGTCGCTGGATATGCAAGAAAGCTTGAAGATAAATCGGGACAAGACGAAAATCTAAAACAAGAGGCGCAAGAAAAGCAGGCGCATCTCGATGATTTAAAAAATAATCTATTCAATATATCAAGTGAGATGAATCTAAAGCGTTCTGAGCTTGACCGCAATATGGAACTCTTAGGAAGTTTTGATACAACGGTATTTCATCTGAAAGATGAGATTGAGGAGACTGAAAACGCACTTGGTAAGGCAAGATCAGAACATAGAAATGCAAAGGCGCGCATTGAAGACGTTTCTGACAACAGAGATGCCCTTGCAAAATCGCTTGAAGGTATGTATTCGGATCGTGCACAGATTGATGAGGACATTCGGGCTCTTACTGCCGAAGATAAAAATCAGGGACTTCGTGCGGAGCAGCTTCGTGGTCGTCTTCGTGCGATTACGGAGATGGAAGCGAATTATGAAGGCTTTAATTCTGGTGTAAAAGCTGTTATGAGACAGCATATGGACGGAATTATCGGTGTTGTCAGTGATTTATTTACACTGCCAAAAGGCTTTGAAGTTGCTATTGAGACTGCACTCGGTGCTGGCATGCAAAATATCGTAACGGCAGATGATGAAGCTGCAAAACGTGCGATTCGATTCTTGAAAGAGAATCATGCAGGACGATTGACATTCCTTCCAGTTTCATCTATTAAGCCGCCCTATGTGAAAGACGCAAGAGCACTTGAAGAATCCGCAGGATTCCTTGGGTTTGCAACAGATATTATCACTTTTGATGAAACTTACAACAATATCTTTTCCTTTTTACTTGGGCGTACGATTATCGTTGATAATATCGACAATGCGACGCGGATGAGCAAGCTCAATACGGGCGGCTTTCGGTTGGTTACAAAGGACGGCGATGTTGTCAATCCTGGTGGGTCACTCACGGGTGGACGATATAAAAACAAATCGGCAAACTTACTCGAGAGACGGAGCGAGAAGCAAAGTTTATCGGATGAAATTGCAGCATTTGCAAGGGAATCTGAGTCTCGGCAGAATCGTCTGACTTCGCTGAGTGAGAAACTTACAGAAATCAATGTCAGCTTGTCGGAGTCGGATAACCAGATTCGTGTGTTTGATACAGATTTGGCGCACATGAAGGCTGAGCTGTCTAATTATGATTATAAGAAGACGCAGATTGAGGCGCGAATTACGAAATTGCAAGCGGATTTGGCGCGTGTGGATGACGAAAAAGATGCAAGTCTGAATCTAAATGACCAATTAATCGATGATATTGATGACTTGAAAGAAGCGAAAATCCAGAATGATCGATTGATTGATGCGTTAATTTCAGAGATGGAAGATGCGCGTGATGCTTTAGATACAGGCAACAAAGAGTTGACGGAATTGCGTGTTCGTTTATCGGAGACAGAGGCAGAACTTCGGGCACTGGATAATTCGATCCGTGATATTCAGCTTCGTCATCAGACGAGTGTGAACAATGCAATTGAAATTGAGCGAAAGAAGCAAGAATTACTGCATCCGCAGGATGGCTCGCTCGATGTAGATACGCTGGAGCAGACGCTTACACGTTTGGATCAAGAGAAGACTGCGCTCGAAACGAAGCTTGAAGATTTGAAGACGGAACTTACGACGATAAAGACGAAAGTTGGCGAAGATACGTATAGCATCAGTGCAAAGACGTCGAAGATTGACAGTTTGCGTGACCAGCACATGTCAATGGAAATCGAGCTTGGCAGACAGGATACGCGGAAGGATACGCTGAAAGAAAAGCTTTGGGACGAGTTTGAGATGAGTTATGCGCATGCACTCGACTTGAAGGATCCTGAGTTCACGGTGACTGCTGCAACGAAGGAGAATCGTGAGATTAAGGAGCGGCTTCGTGAGCTTGGTGATGTCAATCCGCTTTCGATTGCGGAGTATAAAGAGGTCGCTGAACGTTATGAATTCTTGAGTGAGCAGCGTGATGATATCACGCAGAGTATCGATGATTATAAGAAAATTGTCGTTGATATGGACAGAATCAGCAAGAAGCAATTCAGAGAGACTTTTGATGCCGTGTCGGAGAATTTCCGCGAGACATTTTCTAAGTTATTTGGTGGTGGTATCGGTGAAATCCGACTTGAAGATGTCGATGATCCACTTGAGACGGGCATTGAAATTAATGTAAGACCCCCTGGAAAACCTGGACTTGCAAGCATTGAAGGCTACTCTGGTGGCGAGCGTACGATGGTTGCCATCGCATTGATGTTTGCAATTCTGAAAGCAAAACCGACGCCATTTTGTATCTTAGATGAGATTGATGCCGCGCTTGACGAAGCAAATATTCATCGTTTTGCAGATTATCTCGTTAATTTCAAAGAAGTGCAATTCTCGCTTGTGACGCACCAACGTGCTACAATGGAATATGCAGATGCGTTGTTTGGTGTAACGATGCAAGAAAAAGGTGTCACGAAGATATTGTCATTGCTTTTGGGCAATCCAGAGACGGAGACATTTGCGCTAGAACTGTAATAATACGCTAGAACTTTAATATAATGGAGGTAATATGGCGTTTGGTAAAAAAGGTTTTTTCGGAAAGCTTGGTGAGAAGATTGTCGATGCGTTCACACTGAAACCAGAGGTGGACGAGGAGTTACTTGAAGAGCTTGAAGAGATTATGATTATGTCGGATATCGGCATGGATACGACGGAGAAAATCGTTGAAGATTTGAGAGAAGCGGTTCGCGAGGATCGATTGATTCGTTCTGATGCGGTGCGTGGCCGGATTGAGAAGATTGTCGAATTGATGATGGATAAGGGTGACAGGCTACGCATGAGCAGCGACTATCCGCTCATCATCTTGATGATTGGTGTAAACGGTGGTGGTAAGACGACATCGATTGCGAAGATGGCAAATCTCTACAAGTCACAAGGAAAGAAAGTCTTGCTTGCCGCTGCTGATACGTTCCGTGCGGCTGCAACAGAGCAGCTTGATATCTGGGCGAAACGTGTTGGTGTCGATATTGTAAAACATCAAGAGGGCGCTGATCCATCGGCGGTCATCTACGACGCAATTGAAGCTTCAAAGGCGCGTGGCGTGGATGTCTTAATCTGTGATACCGCGGGCAGATTGCAGACAAAGAAGAATCTTATGAATGAGCTTGCGAAGATGAACAGTGTAATCAGCAATGGTTGGCCCGAAGCATCGCGTGAGACGTTGCTCATACTCGATGCGACGACAGGCAAGAATGCAATCAGTCAGGCAAAAGAATTCAGTGAGATTGCGGACATCACGGGTATCGTTCTGACAAAGATGGACGGAACCGCGAAGGGTGGCATCGCCGTGACAATCGCAGATGAGTATGATTTGCCGATAAAGTTCTTGGGGCTCGGAGAGAAAATGGATGATTTGGCGGTATTTGACCCCAAGGATTTCGCAGAAAGTATGTGGCGTGCTTAACCACACAAATGTATTATTTTTAGATAATTGCTATCTATTTTAATCAGAAGCAATCATGATGTGAGTAAGTTTGGTTCAGATTGGGCTTTCAGAGTGGTAGTGGCTCACCGGAGCGTACATGAAGTTACGTGAGGAAGACGCTATCGCTTTGAAAGCCCGATATTGGGCAAAATCACTCACATTATGATTGGTTACCATTTAAGGAGAATTATGAGTTTACCAATTGTGGCCGTAGTCGGTCGCCCAAATGTAGGGAAGTCTACGTTTTTTAATAAGATTATAGGCACGAGGATATCCATTGTTGAGGATACGCCTGGTGTGACACGTGACCGAATCTATGCGGAAGGTGAGTGGATTGGTCAGCGTTTTGCGTTGGTTGATACAGGTGGTATTGAGCCATCTTCGACGGATGTCATTTTGTCACAGATGCGTGAGCAGGCGCAGATTGCCATGGATATGGCAGATGTCATCTTGTTTATGGTTGATGGCAAAGAGGGACTGACGACTGCGGATGACGAAGTTGCAATGATGCTTCGCCGTACAGGAAAAGAAGTCATTCTCATTGTCAACAAGATTGATCGTGGTACGCCAGACGATGGCATTTACGATTTCTACGAACTTGGTCTCGGTGAACCCATTGCAATCAGTGCTGCAAATATGACGAATCTCGGTGACGTCCTGGACCGTGTGGTCAATGCAATCAATGATGCCGGCGTCGCAGATGTTGACGACGATGAAGATATTACGAAAGTCGCGATTATTGGCAAACCAAACGTTGGAAAATCTTCTTTAGTCAATGCCTTTTTAGGCGAGAATCGGGTAATTGTCTCAGATATAGCAGGAACTACCAGAGATTCAATTGACTCTCCCTTTGAGTATGATGGTGAGCAATATATCTTGATTGATACCGCTGGTATCCGAAGACGCTCCAGAGTCAATGAAGACATCGAAAAATATTCTGTCATCCGTGCCATTGCTGCAATTGAGCGTAGCGATGTGTGTCTGTTGATGATTGACGCACAGGACGGCATCACGGAGCAAGATAAGAAAATCGCTGGACTTGCACACGAATCCGGCAAAGCCATCATTGTTGTTGTCAACAAATGGGATTTGATTGAAAAAGACAACCACACGATGGACAAGTTCAAGCGTGATATCCATCAAGAACTGCCATTTATGAGCTATGCGCCTGAAGTTTTTGTATCTGTCAAAAGCGGACAACGACTATTAAATATCATGGATATGGTCTATACTGTCGCCCAAAATCGTGCGATGCGCGTACGGACGGGGCAGCTGAATTCTCTCATCCAGGATGCGATGATGATGCAGCCGCCACCAAGTGATAAGGGCAAACGATTAAAGATTTATTATGTGAGCCAGATTGGTATCAAGCCGCCGCTGTTCTCATTTCAGATTAATATTCGGGATTTGATGCATTTCTCTTATGCGCGTTATCTTGAGAATAAGATCCGAGATACGTTTGGATTTGCGGGGACTTCGATTAAGTTTGTATTTCGAACGAAAGCCGATAAGGATGTTTAATGTAGGGGAGCCTAATCCGTTATGAGCATACAATCTGAAACAAACTTTCACACATAATAATTGTCATTATTATGATGTTGCATTTTATTAGATATAGAAAGTTATAATATTATGGATTCAGTTTTTGATCGTTTTTCGTCCTATGCAGATAGCCTTTCGCACGCGGGAGTGGCTTGGTTTATACTTGTGATTGGCGTGATTTTGGCTTATTTTATTGGCAATATCAATCCTGCGATTCTGCTTGGGAGGATTTATGGTGTTGGGGATATTCGAAGTCATGGAAGCGGCAATGCTGGTACGACAAATGTCTTGCGGACGCTTGGCAAAAAAGCTGGCGCAATCACGTTGTTGATTGATGTGCTGAAAGGTGTCATCCCAACGGTGATTGCACTACTTGCTGTGAATCAGGCTTATGCGATGCTTGTAGCACTTGCTGTTGTGGTTGGGCACATGTGGCCGGCGGCACATGGGTTTCGAGGCGGCAAAGGTGTTGCGACAACGCTAGGCGTCTTGCTTGCCATTGATTTTAGATTTGCTTTATGTCTTCTTGCGATCTTTATTATATTGGTCGCAATTTTTCGTATGGTATCACTTGGCGTCATTTGCGCGTGTGTCTTAGCCATTCCAATGGGACTTTTTTTTGGACCATGGCACGCTATTTTTATTGGAATCATCGCAATATTGATTATCTATAAGCATCGAAGCAATATTGTCCGAATTGTAAAAGGAACGGAAAATAAACTGTCGTTTGGCAGCAAGGATAAGCAGTAGCCGGGATGTATATGAAAAATGGGAGGTATGTGGAAAATGGTAGATATAATCGGGAAAATTGGTGTGATTGGCGCGGGTTCATGGGGAACGGCTCTTTCCAATCTGCTTGCTGAAAAGGGCAACGATGTCATCATGTATGACCTCAACAAGGATTTGCTTCTTGAGATTGAGTCAGACCGAGAGAATAAACGTTATCTGCCAGGGGTCAGTCTGAGTGACAATATCTCGACGACGAGTGATGTCGAAAAGGCGGCGGCGGATAAAGATGTGATTCTTTTTTCTGTGCCAGCGCAGCATTTTAGATCGGCGCTCGAGGCTGCTTTGCCATATGTGAAACCGAATCAAATCATTGTCAATGTTGCAAAAGGCATTGAACAGAAGAGTCTTCAGACAATTAGTCAGATTGCATCTTCGGTTAACGATAATCTGCGTTATGTCGTCTTGTCAGGGCCGTCTCATGCAGAAGAAGTTGGACTAAAAATGCCGACGACGGTATCTGTTGCAAGTACTGACGAGGATGCGGCATATTTTGTACAGGATTTATTTATTACGGATCGATTCAGAGTCTATACGAATCGTGATGTGCTCGGACTGGAGCTTGGCGGTTCTCTTAAAAATATCATCGCGCTTGGTGCTGGAATCTCAGATGGAATGGGATTTGGCGACAATACGAAAGCGGCACTTATGACGCGAGGTATCGCGGAGATGATTCGGCTTGGGGTACGTATGGGCGCGGATCGTGAGACATTTTCAGGTCTTGCTGGTATCGGTGACTTGATTGTTACCTGCACATCGGTGCATTCACGTAATCGCCGCTGCGGCATCATGATTGGTGAGGGCATGGATCCGAAAGACGCTGTGAATCAGGTCGGGATGGTCGTTGAGGGAATGTTCTCCGCGGAAGCTGCATACGATTTAGCAAAGCAGCTGGATGTTGAGATGCCGATTACGGAAGCCATTTACAAAGTTATTAAAGGGGACATGAATGCAAAGACGGCATTAAGTCAGCTCATGGCGCGACCGAAAAGACACGAGCACGAGCCGCTTGATGTATTGTAATTTTGTAGTTGTTATCATAGATATGGGAGGTTATCGTGGACAAGAGTGAAGTAGCATATTATTTGAAGAAAAATCATATTGAAACAGTGAATCAGGCAGCGGAGACGATTTCAAAAGTCATACGCAAGACGCCGATGATTGAGAGTGATTTCTATAGTAACGAATATGATTGTGAAGTATATATCAAAGCTGAAAACATGCAGCGAACGGGTGCATTTAAATTAAGAGGCGCATACAATAAGATTTCACGCCTCGAAAAGGAAGATGCCGCGAAGGGCGTCATTGCAGCATCTGCGGGTAATCACGCACAGGGCGTGGCGTATTCCGCGAAAGCGCTTGGACTCAAGGCGACGATTGTCATGCCGCAGATTACACCGTTATTGAAGGTCAATGCGACGAAAGGCTATGGCGCCGATGTAATCCTTCATGGTGATGTATTTGATGAGAGTAACAGCTATGCTACGTCACTTGCAGAGAAAAATGATTTGACATTTATCCATCCATTTGATGATTACGATATCATTGCTGGGCAAGGTACGATTGCGAAAGAAATCCTCGAAGATATTCCTGACGCTGATATGATTCTTGCACCAATTGGTGGCGGCGGTCTCATGGCTGGCATCGCGATGTATGCGAAATCCGTCAATCCAAATATTGAAATCATCGGCATTGAGCCGATTGGTGCGATGTCCATGAAGTTGTCATTAAAAGAGGGCAGTATTACAAGACTTGCGGAATTGAAGACGAGCGCAGAAGGCGTTGCAGTAAAGCAGCCTGGCGACTTGAGCTTTGCGCTTTGTAAGCAGTATGTCGATGAAGTCGTCAGCGTGAGCGAGAAAGATATCATGGAGAGCGTGCTCGTTGTTATGGAAAAGCACAAACTCGTTGCGGAGACCGCAGGTGTACTTGGATTGGCAGCACTTAGAAAGCTCGATGTAAAAGGCAAGAAAGTTGTGTGTGTCCTTTCCGGCGGCAATATCGATACCGTAACCATCAGTTCCATCATCAACGAAGGTATGATTAGCAAAGGACGTATCATGTGCTTCTCTGTTGAGCTTCCCGACAGACCTGGACAGCTCGTAGCAGTAGCATCTTTACTTTCAGAACATGGCGCAAATGTCATCGAGCTCGAGCATAACCAATTTAAGGCGTTGGATCGATATTCCAATAAAGTGGTGCTTGAGGTGACAGTAGAGACAAATGGACCTGAGCATATCAGACAGGTTCTTGGTGCATTGGAAGATGATAATTATAATGTGAGGCGTATTTATTAATGAATACAAAAGGGTATTATATTGAGACAATGGGCTGCCAAGCCAATGAGCGCGATTCAGAGACTCTTGCAGGAATGCTTGAGTCTTTAAACTATGTGCCGTCAGAGAAGAAGGCTGCACAAGTCATCATCGTCAATACGTGTTCAGTCCGAGACAATGCGGATAAACGTTTTTTTGGCGTGCTTGGACAGATTAAGAAAATTAAGGAAGCGCGCAAGGATACGATTGTCTGTGTCTGCGGTTGTATGATGCAGCAACAACATATCATCGATGAGGTGAAGCAGAGTTATGGCTGGGTTGATTTGGTTTTTGGAACGCATACGATTGACCAGTTTCCAGAATTAATCAAAAATGTAAGCGAACAACATCATCATGTTGTCAGCGTATTGGACGATGTTGCATCAATTACGGAAGGTCTGCCAAGTAAACGGCAATTCAAGCATAAGGCATTCGTCAATATCATGACAGGGTGCAATAATTTCTGTACCTATTGTATCGTTCCCTTTACGAGAGGGCGCGAAAAAAGCCGTGAAGTCGATGCGATTGTCACGGAAGTAAAGGCGCTTGTTGCGGATGGCGTGAAAGAAATTACGTTACTCGGTCAGAATGTCAATTCCTATGAATTTGGATTTGTGGATTTATTGAAGCGACTGAACGATATGGATGATTTATATCGTATCCGATTTATGACTTCCCACCCAAAGGATATTAGTGACGAATTAATAGATGCCTATACTACTTTGGAGAAGCTTCACCCTTACCTGCATCTTCCTGTCCAATCTGGCAGTAGCAGAATCCTTGATTTGATGAATCGAGGTTATACCAAAGAGGATTATCTCCGTCACATCGAACGGCTTCGAGCGAAAGTCCCAGGGATTGGTCTATCCACGGATTTTATTGTAGGATTTCCAACGGAGACAGAAGAAGATTTTGATGAGACTTTAGATCTGATTGAGAAAGTGAAATACGATTCTGCTTTTACCTTTATCTATTCGAAACGCAAAGGTACGCCTGCCGATTCCTATGAAGAACAAATCGATGAAGAGGTGAAACACGAGCGATTTAACCGCATGGTTGATTTGCTGAATCAATACTCCAGAGAAAAGAATGAGACTTATATTGGACAGACTGTTGAAGTGCTTTGCGATGGCGTGAGCAAGACAAATGATGCATTGTATAGCGGTCGTACAAAAGATGGCAAATTAATCAACTTTAGTGTGGGTGTAGGGGACGATGATGGTTCTTTGCCGACATCTGCAGAAATCGACGCTGGGAGCGTTTTGAATGTGCTTGTTACAGAGGCTACTACGTTTAGTTTGAAGGGGTGTGTTCAGGAATTGCTTGATGAATAATGATACGCAGACATTTATAAATATTGATTTCTCCGAATTTCTTGCATTGGAAGAAGAATATGAAGACTGCATCTTTGAGCGTTGCAGTTTTTCTAATATGGATTTATCTTTTATTGAATTTATTGGCTGCGAATTTATCGGGTGTGATTTCAGCATGGCAAAGCTTGTTGATACTTCTTTTCATGATGCCATCTTTAAGGATTGCAAGATGCTTGGATTGCAGTTTGATCAATGCAATGAATTCGGGCTAACTTTTTCCTTTGAGAATTGCGACTTATCGCTTTCATCATTCTATAAGACGAAGATTGTGAAGACAATTTTTATCAATATACAATTACGAGATGTTGATTTTACGGAGTGCGATATTAGCGGATCATTGTTTGATAACTGCGATTTTGCTCGCGCTATTTTTAGCCGAACTCGAGCAGAGCGTGTTGATTTTCGTAGCTCCTTTCATTATTCTATTGATCCTGAAAACAATCGAATTAAGAAAGCAAAATTTTCGCTCGATGGCGTGATTGGACTGCTTGATAAATACGATATCAAAATTGAAGGATAAAATGATACAATTTTTTGTATCAATATATAAACCTGCTAAGCAAAGTCAATAGCGTTCTAGTAGTAAAAGCGTAGGTACGATACTTAAATGAATGAGTCTCCTACCTACGCTTTTTATAGTACTAAATACGAAGTAGGAATCAAGCGCGAAAAAGTCGACATTTTCACCGATTTAACTCCTTATTTATGTGAGAAACGCGAGTTTTTCGCGCTTGCAAGTTATTTGAAATCTGATGAACATATAAATCGAAGGAATATTTTGTAAAAACATTGATTACTCTCTTGTATTGGTATATACTGTAAATAATATTAAGATTATCCACGTTGAAATTAGTTTGAAGACGATTGCAATATGGAGTACAATGAAGGAGTAGACTATGAGTCAGCAGAATGAAGCGAAGAAGCCCGTGTTGTTATTGAAGTACGATTATGTTGCAAGGAAGATATTTTCGG
>JAISJM010000147.1 GCA_031261525.1 Eubacteriales Family XIII. Incertae Sedis bacterium | reverse complement strand
ATTTCAAAAATGAAGAGGAGATGAAAAAATGATTACAACTTATACTGCATTTACAGAAGAAATTGATGATATTGATGTTGCAATTGAGGATATTCAGAGTCAGATAGATTCCTCAAAGTTGAAAGCCAATTCGTTAGGTATCCTTACCTGTCATGCTGATTTTATAGAGACAGGTGTTGCTCGCGCACTTGCAGAAGCATTTGATTTTGATATCATTGGTAGTGTCTCCACCTTGCAATCTTCGAAGTCTCAAGCAAGCATGTTCGGTCTCAGTCTCATGGTGCTCACAAGTGATGATACGTATTTTGAGACAGGTCTATCCGAATCGCTTCTGACAGATCCAAACGAAGTTGTACATAATCTCTACACGGAAGTTTCTTCAAGACGAGACAGCAAGCCTGCATTGATATTAACTTATGCGGGATTCCTTGTGCAAAACTCAGGAGATGAGTATATCCGAGTCCTCTCGGAAGATTCAGGCAATACACCGATTTTCGGCACACTCTCTGTTGATGAGTCGCTCGATTTTTCAAAATCATTTGTCCTATATAACGGACAGGAATATCGAGATAAGATGGCAATCGCCTTGATTTATGGTGATATCAATCCAAAATTCTATGTTGCATCGGTGTCCGATGATAAGATTGTTGGTGAGCCTGTCACGATTACAAAATCACAGGGGCATATCCTCATGGAAGTAAATGATGAACCTATTTTAGACTATTTTAAGAGGCTTGGTCTTGGTGAAGCAACAGGTACACAATATGCAATGACAGGACTACCATTTTTGTTAGATTATGGCGATGGTTCACCAAAGGTATCAAAGGTGTTTATTGCACTGGATCCTGACAACAACGCAATCTGTGCGGGTATCATGCCCGAGGGCGCGAAGCTCTATATGGGTGTCTTTGATCCGGACGATGTCATCAAGACGACATCTGAAGCGCTTGATACCGCAAAGGATGACAGCAATAGTTCTGCAATCTTAGCCTATGCCTGTATCTCTAGATCCATGACGCTTGGTGCAACCCCAACCAAGGAGATGGAATTCTTTTACACTACAAATGAAGCCAATGGCAATATTCCTTATCTCATGGCGTCATCAGGTGGTGAGATTGGTCCGACCGTCATTGCTGGTGACAAAGCAATCAACCGATTCCACAACAATGCGTTCGTGATGTGTAAATTCTAATAAGAAAGATAGTAAATAATGACTGAACACGAAAATGTCACAATCGAGCAATTACAAGAAGTAGTTCACGATTTAAAAAGAGAAAATTCGAGATTAAATCGTGAACTTCGTGCGAGTAAGCGCCGTATAGACAATATTGATAAGACAATTAATGCGAGAGAAGTCTTTACCAATACGCTCAAAGCGAGTGAGGCAAAGCAGAAATCCTATATCAAATTACTTCTCCAGAATTGTCCAAGCCCCATCATCTTGCTTGACGAGCGCGCAAATATTGTATTATATACAACAGCATTTCATGATGATGTGTTGTCCAGCGGCTATAGAGGATTTATTGATGGTAAAAACATCATCGAATTGCTGGACAACAATATCAGCATCAAAGCTGTGAATCGTTTTGATGTTGCAATCATGGATGTCCTCACGAAAAGAGAAACGCATAATCTTCAAGGATGGGTTGAATTCAATGATGACCGAGCACCAGAATATTACTCTATCGATATCTTACCCGTAGGCAATGATCACAGTGACGATGATGAAATTACGACTGAATCAGGTGCACTCATCATCATCAATAATCTGACAGACCTCGTAAATGAAAAGGAAAATGCAGAACATGCCAATCGTGCAAAGTCAGATTTCTTAGCCACGATGAGTCACGAAATTCGTACCCCTATGAATGCAATCGTTGGTATGGCTGAGATGATGCGGCGTTCGAATCTTGATGATAGCCAGACAAAATATATTGCAGATATCTCAAAAGCTTCGACTAATTTACTGTCAATTATCAATGACATCCTCGATTTCTCAAAGATTGAGGCGGGCAAATTAGAATTGCTCGTCGTTAGTTTTAATTTACATGCACTTCTCGATAATTTGCGCTCCATGTTCTCACATATGTTCAAGATAAAGAACATCGATTTTATCTTCGAGATATCCGATACGATACCGGAGCACGTACTGACAGATGAAAAACGGCTGAATCAAATTCTGACCAATATATTGTCCAATGCACTCAAATACACGAATACAGGAAGTGTGACATTTTCAGCGGATGCTTACAATGATGGTTCACAAGACGTATTGGTCTTCAATATACATGATACAGGTATCGGTATCAAAGAGGAGGATAAAGAGAAGTTATTCATGCCATTTGAGCAGCTTGATTCACGAAAGAACAAGAATGTGATTGGTACTGGACTTGGACTTGCAATCTGCAATGAACTCGCGCATATGCTCGGTGGTGAGATTCTGATGTCAAGTGTCTATGGCAAGGGAAGTACCTTTACCGTCGAGGTTCCCTACCGCATTGGTGTAGCGGACAATGAGATTTCCAAGATTCATGGCGCGCTTGAGTTCAAGACTGCGGATGCGCGTGTCTTAGTTGTTGATGATATCGACATCAACCTCGATGTCGCAGAAGCACTTCTCGGCATTTTCGGCGTCAATCCAGAACTGACATCTTGCGGTCAAGATGCAATCAATTTAGCTACAAAAAATCAATATGATATCATCTTCATGGATCACATGATGCCGGAGATGGATGGCATTGTTGCAACAAAACACATCCGTGATTTAGGTGGCTACAATGCAAATGTCCCAATTGTCGCCCTCACAGCCAACGCTATCTCAGGCATGCGCGAGATGTTCCTTGACAACGGTTTCACAGACTTTGTGGCGAAACCACTCGAGGTCGATGAACTCGCAAGGGCACTTACGACGTGGTTGCCAGCGGAGAAAATCTTGAAAGTAGTGTGAGAAAATAGAATCGTTCCTATTTCAATTATGAACTATTAAAAGGGAAATTCTGAATACCATATGGTATAACAATCGTTTCACGATTATTATAAATTTATATGCCGTCACTATCGTGACATGGCTGATTATACCAGAAATCTTACAGATTTATGGTATAATAAATAGTGCGTAGCTGAGGCTGCGCATTTTCTTATGTGACACTGTTGAATAATAGAAAGAGTAAATAACCTATGAACATTACAATGCAACTTGCAACAGAATTTTCCGTACAGGCAGATTATGTAGACAATATTACGACTCTCATAGATGAGGGCAATACGATTCCATTTATCGCGCGCTACCGTAAAGAACTTACGGGCTCTATGGATGATCAGATTCTCAGGGAACTCTCTGAACGTTTAGAGTATCTTCGTAATTTAGAAGAGACCATGACCAAATACAAAGCGACCATTGAGGAGCAGGGTAATCTTACCGAGGAGCTTGCTGCCAAGATTGACAATGCGAAGACGCTCGCGGAACTGGATGATATATACAGACCATTTAGACCGAAAAGGCGTACGAGAGCAACGATTGCCATGGAGAAAGGGCTGCAGCCTCTAGCGCTAGAAATCTTGCAAATGTCAGACAACAATGTAAATGTCTACGATTTGGCTTCGTCCTATATTGACGCTGAAAAAGAAGTTTTGAGTGCACAAGACGCTGTAGATGGCGCAAAGGATATCATCGCTGAGATGGTCTCAGATGATGCTGATATTCGCAATCTCGTCCGTGAAGCAACGACGGCACACGGCGTATTGACGAGCACTGCCAAGGATGCAGAAGAGAAGACCGTCTATGAGATGTACTATGACTTTACAGAATCTGTCTCAAAAGTGGCGGGACACAGAGTCCTTGCCATCAATCGTGGCGAGAAAGAGGGCGTATTATCTGTAAATGTCGTAGTTGATAGCAATCTGTTTATCGGTCACATCTTGAAGATGTACAATCTGGCGAGTACTTTGCGTGAATTGATGAATCAAGAAGAAAGCTATAAAGAGAGAATAAGCGCATTGATATCAGCTGCAAAGACCGATGGTGCTGACGTTGATTATAGCTCATTCAAATTATCCGCCCAGCTCGCTGTATATGAAGCAATCATCGACAGCTATGCGCGCCTCATTGCTCCATCTATCGAACGTGAAATTAGAAATAATCTGACAGAAATGGCAGAAGATGGTGCACTTAAAGTATTTAAAGAAAATCTGCGTCAACTCATCATGCAGCAACCAATCGCAGGGAAAGTTGTACTTGCGCTAGATCCAGGTTTCAGAATGGGCTGCAAATACGCAGTCATTGATGGACTTGGCAATCCTCATACCACAGGCGTCATCTATCCAACCTTTTCTGATAGCAAAGTTCAAGAAGCGAAATCAACTGTACTGGGTCTGATTCAAAAATACGATGTAGATATCATCGCAATTGGCAATGGCACCGCATCGCGAGAAACCGAGAAATTTGTTGTAGATGATGTGCTTCGCAATGTTCCACAATCGGCAAAGAAAATTGCCTATATCATTGTCAACGAGGCTGGTGCATCGGTGTACTCGGCATCACCACTTGCGGCAAAGGAATTTCCCGAATATGATGTAAATGTTCGATCTGCGGTATCGATTGGTAGACGACTACAAGACCCGATGGCAGAACTCGTAAAGATTGATCCAAAGAGCATTGGCGTCGGACAGTATCAGCATGATCTGAACCAAAAGAGACTCGGTGAGACGCTCGGTGGCGTTGTCGAAGACTGTGTCAATACGGTAGGGGTTGATCTCAATACAGCATCATCGTCACTACTATCCTATGTAGCTGGAATCAGCGGAAAGCTGGCGGACAATATCATCACTTATCGTGACGAAATTGGGCGATATACATCGCGAACGGAGCTTAAGAAAGTTGCAAAGCTCGGACCGAAAGCATTTACACAATGTGCAGGATTCTTACGTATTCCAGATGCCAAGAATCCGCTCGACAATACATCTGTGCACCCAGAGAGTTATGCAATTGCAACCGAGTTGTTAAAACATCTCGGCACAGATAAGAAAAAACTGACCACAGGTGCAATCGACCCATCCGAAGTTGCAACACTAAAAAAATCCAAAGATCGTCTATCCGAAGAACTCGGTGTCGGTGTTCCAACCCTTTTAGATATTCTGAACGAACTCGAAAAACCAGGACGTGATCCAAGAACGGACATGCCCGCTCCAGTCCTTCGTTCCGATGTTCTAGAGATGGAAGACTTAAAAGAAGGTATGATTCTGAAAGGAACCGTTAGAAATGTCATCGATTTCGGTGCTTTTATAGATATTGGTGTCCATCAAGACGGACTCGTCCATATTTCGCAGATTGCAGACCGATTCATAAAACACCCGCTAGATGCAGTAAAATTAGGTGATATTGTAGATGTCAAAGTGCTCGGTGTCGATATCCAAAAGAAGCGCATCTCGCTTACAATGAAGATATAATAACATGCAAAAAT
>JAISJM010000109.1 GCA_031261525.1 Eubacteriales Family XIII. Incertae Sedis bacterium | reverse complement strand
GGCTTTTGTCCTAATGTGATACGGTTTTGATACAAATAATAGCAATAAAACGCATGAGATGTAAGGTTGGTATCACTTTAGAGCCGTTTTTGAGCCAAAAAGCGATACCAACCTTACATCTCATACGAGTTAAGTCATATTTTTGTATCAATCGGTGGCAATTCATGACAATTGATAATAATTCGTAATAATTCCTAATTAATTGTGTTTTCGGTATCGACAAATGAGCCATTCTCATATAAAATAAGCGCAACAGCGCATAACGATTAAGTTTTATACTTTGAAAGTTGTGCAAACTCGGATGTACTGTCTTTGGGCAGAAATAGGAAGGACGGTTTGTTATGAAGGAATATGCAAGTGACAAGCTACGAAATGTTGTATTACTCGGACATGGTGGAAGTGGCAAGACGACTTTAGTAGAGTCTTTACTCTTCAAAACTGGCGTAATCAATCGAATGGGTCAGGTTGAAAAAGGCAATACCGTGTCGGATTTTGAGAAGACGGAGATTGATAAAGGTTATTCCATTCAGTCCTCGGTTGTTCCAATAGAGCTTAATGATCATAAAATCAACTTTATAGATGCACCAGGGTATTTTGATTTTGTTGGTGAGATTGACGGTGCGTTTCGGGCAGCAGATGCTGCAATCATTTTGGTAGATGCGGCTGCAGGGGTACAGGTTGGTACGGAGAAAGCTTGGGCACTGTGTGCGCAGGAAGATATGCCAAAGATTATATTGATTAACAAGATTGACAAGGATAATCTCGATTTGGATGACGTTGTCTCGCAGATTCAAGAACATTTTGGGACATTTGCAACGACGCTTGATGATATAGATACGCTCAATGAAGCGATTGCGGAGACAGATGATGCCTTGCTTGAGAAGTTCTTTAATGAAGAGCCATATACGGAAGAGGAGTATGTGGAAGGTCTGAGCAAAGGTATCAAGATGGGGCGTATTGCACCTATTTTTGAGGCATCGGCGCTTGCGGATAAAGGGCTAGACGAGTTGCTTGATTTTATTATCAAGGAATTGCCGGCACCAGATTGCTCCAATGATAAGGAGATTTCGACCTTTATATTCAAGACATTGACGGATCCGCAGGCTGGTAAAGTTTCACTTATGCGTGTGATGAGTGGTGATGTCCATCAGGGATTGGAACTCTATGATACGACGAGTGAGAAACCTGAAAAGCTCAGTGCGATTTATTTCCTCCAAGGAAAAAATCACGTTGAAGCAAAGAATATTCAGTGTGGTGACATCTTTGCAGCATCAAAACTGCAGTATGCAAAGACGGGTGATACGCTTGCGACGAAGGGTAGCGATGTCATCTATCCGACTGTGAGATATCCAGAACCTACTTACTTTATGGCAATTGAGCCATTTGATAAAAATGATGACGAGAAAGTTGGAACGGGGCTGAACAGACTTCGTGAAGAAGATCCATCCTTTATCATCGAACGCAATGTGGAGACGGGGCAGACGCTCGTTGGCGCGCAGGGTGATATACAAGTTGGTATCATCTTGAATAAACTTCAGGACAGATATGGCGTGAAAGCAAAGCTTGTTCAGCCAAAAGTCAGCTACCGTGAGACAATAAAAGGCAGTTCTGATGTGCAAGGAAAGCATAAGAAACAGTCTGGTGGCGCTGGTCAATATGGCGATGTACATATCCGATTTTCTCCATCGACGGAAGACTTTGAATTTGCTGAGGAACTCTTTGGTGGATCTGTTCCGAAGAATTATGTGCCTGCGGTTGAAAAAGGTCTCAAAGATTCGATGGTCAAAGGGCCATTAACGGGATCTCCAGTAACGGGTCTTAAGGCAGTTTTGTATGATGGTAGCTATCATGATGTAGATTCCAATGAGATGGCATTTAAGATTGCGGCGCAGCTCGCATTCAAGAAAGGCTTTGAAGAGGCAAAACCAATGCTTCTTGAGCCAATCATGCACGCAACAATAGAAGTCCCATCAGAATTTATGGGTGATGTCATGGGCGATATGAACAAACGCCGTGGCAAAGTCCTTGGTATGGAGCCATCTTCTTATGGTCATGAGGTGTTGAGTGCGGAGGCGCCACTCGCTGAGATGTACAGTTATGCGATTGCCTTGAGATCTATGACGCAGGCGAGAGGTAGCTTTACGATGAAATTTGAACGATATGAGGAAGTTCCACATAGCATTGCGGACAAGATTATTGCGGAACATCAAGCAGCACATTCGTAAAAAACACTTGCATTCCACCCCTATTTCATGTTATTATATTTTTTGTGCGTTACGAAGTTGAGTGGTAGTAACGTGAAATCCGATTGGCTCTGACGTCGGATCCTATTGTTTATAATAATTGAAAAGGTATGTACGTTGTAGCACAATGTATGATGCACGATGTACAGTCAAATAGGGGAGGAACTATCATGTCAAGAAAATGCGAAATATGTGGTAAAGGTCAAGTATCAGGTAACAATGTATCTCATTCCAACAGACACACACGTCGTAAGTGGGATGCAAATATTCAGACAGTAAGAGCAAATGTTGACGGTACAGTCAAGAGAGTTCACGTATGCACAAGCTGTATTCGTTCTGGTAAGGTTGACAGAAATTTGAATGTTACAAAGAAGGAAGCTCCAGTTGTTGCTGAAGTAGAAGTTGCTGAAGTAATCGCAGAGACTCCTGAAGTTGTCGTTGAGGCACCTGTTGTAGACGTCGTTGCAGATGCTACAGAAGCTACAGTAGAAGCTTAAGAGTAGACAGCACGCAATAATTAAAGTACAATTTAGAGGATACCGTATGGTATCCTTTTTTCTTGTGATATTGTGGCTTCGTGATATTTTGACTTGGAGGTATGTATGCTATTTGCGATGGAGACAGACATCGGAAAAATTGAATATGATAAGAAACTTATTGCGCATATCGCACTGATTCTATTCAGTAAGATGAATGGCAAAGTGTTGCCCGCATATCATAAGGGTAAGCAGCCACGTCAATTGATTCGGGGCGAGAATTATAGTGCTGATTTTGTAAAATGCACACTGAGCGGTGAGCGGCTTGATATCAAGATTTATATCAATTTAATCTTTGGTACGAGCATCTCGGAGACCGTGAAAAAGCTCGATGCAGACTTCCGAAGTCAGATTCCCAAAATTGTCGGATTGAATGTTGGCGAATGTACAATTGCCGTAAATGGTGTCATCTCCAAGAATTTCTCAAAGCGTAATTTAGAGGTCACAACCTATGCCTGAGAATAATGCGGAGGGGATGCGCGCGAAGCTTTCTGTACTAAAAGGCATTGGTCCGAAGAAGGTGGCTTTATATCGTAAACTTGGTATCGAAAACTTACAAGATTTATTGAATTTTTATCCTGTGAGATATGAGGATCGTCGCCGAATTTATAAAATCGCAGAATTGCGAACTGGTACTGCATCGGCATTTTTTGGTCGTGTACTG
>JAISJM010000073.1 GCA_031261525.1 Eubacteriales Family XIII. Incertae Sedis bacterium | reverse complement strand
AAGATCGAAGGTGAAATTGAGGGCGAAGCTAAGGGTAAGTCAGAGGATGCTCGAGCAATGAAAGCAGATAAAATGGATATAACACTTATTCAGAAATATACGGGACTCTCTATTGAGGAAATTGAAAAACTATAAATCAGCGAGGGATGGAAGTTATAGGTGGCTATGTCTGTTTAATATAGTGACTGCGAATGAGATGAATGTAATTGCGAAAGATAACCAAATATATGAAACGGTTGTAATGAAAGTGATTGAGATGAGCCAAGACTAGAAAGCGCGTCGATATGCGACAGAGGACGAAAAAGTAATTATAAAGAAAAAGCAAAAGCAAATCTATAAAGACAACATAATTTGTGAATCGGTAACAAATAGATTCTAAAATAGAAAGCCGTTCTTGCGACATTTTGCGCTGGGGTGGCTTTTGTTCTAATACGATAAGATTTTAATACGAATAATAGCGATAAAACGCATGAGATGTAAGGTTGATATCAGTCTGGCTACCCAATACTCGATTCAATTTTCCTGCTTGTAATTACTTGCATTACATAGTATAATATTAAGCGGTCTGTCTGTGAGCAATATGATATCGTATCTGTTTGATATTGTATCGTGTTTGTTCCAATCAGTCCAAACGATAAGCACCATATTTGTCACACCCCATGGCTGCCTGTTGGTGACGCTTGAGGCATTTGTAGCATTTGTATAGCAATTGCGACATTTGCAAGTCTTAGGCGAGTTCAGGTAAGAAACTGTGCGGTGGAAGTAAAACCGGAGGTAAGAAATGTCAGTAGTATCAATGAAACAATTATTAGAAGCAGGCGTCCATTTTGGTCATCAGACGAGAAGATGGAATCCAAAGATGAAGCAGTACATCTTTACAGAGCGTAACGGAATCTACATCATCGACTTACAGAAGACACAGCGCAAGATTGACGAAGCATATGACTTCATGCGCGAAGTTGCTGCATCAGGCAGACCAATTCTCTTCGTAGGTACAAAGAAGCAGGCTCAGGTTACGGTTCGCGATGAGGCACTCAGAGTTGGACAGTTCTTCGTCAACGAGAGATGGCTCGGTGGAATGCTCACAAACTATAAGACAATTAGTGAGAGAATTAAGAGACTTTACCAGATTGAAGCGATGGAAGCAGATGGTACTTTCGACGCACTTACAAAGAAAGAAGTTCTAAAACTACGTCATGAGCAAGAGAAGCTTGAGAAATTCCTCGGCGGTATCAAAGAGATGAAGGGTATGCCAGCTGCAATCTTCGTTGTTGATCCAAAGAAAGAAAAGCTCGCAGTAAAAGAAGCACGCATCCTTGGTATCCCAGTAATTGGTATTGTTGATACCAATGCAGATCCAGATGATGTTGATTTTGCAATCCCTGCAAATGACGACGCAATCCGTTCAATCAGAGTTATCACATCTGCAATTGCCAATGCAATCCTTGAATCAAAGCAAGGCGAGAGCTTCGACGATAGCGAGCCAACAGAGTTGCCAGTAGAGGCAGAGGGCGCACTCGCTGAAGAAGTTGCAAGTGGCGCAGACGACGATCTATAAACGACACCGACAAACGAATCATTTTGATTAATAATAATGTATCCATACCTACATATTATTTACGATAAAACATATGTAGGTAGTGGCATCTATATATATGGAGGTACGGAAATATGGCTGTAACAGCTGCACAAGTTAAAGAATTACGTGAGCGCACAGGCGCAGGTATGATGGACTGTAAGAATGTCCTCGTTGAAGTTGATGGCGACATGGACAAGGCGATTGACACCCTTCGCGAAAAGGGTCTTGCAAAGGCTGCAAAGAAGGCTGGTCGTGTTGCAAGTGAAGGTCTTGTAAGAGTTGAGATTTCTGCTGATGCTGGTAAGGCTGGTATCGTCGAAGTCAACTCAGAGACAGATTTCGTTGCAAAGAATAGCGATTTCGTTGCATTTGTAGATGCGGCAGCGAATCTTGCTGTAGATACAGATACAACTTCTTTAGAGGATTTCCTCGCGAAGGATTTCGATGGCACAAAGTCAATCTCAGATAGAGTCACAGAGCTCATCACAACAATTGGTGAGAATATTTCTCTTAGAAGATTTGCAAGCTTTAAGACACATGGCGTAAAGTATGTTGGATATCTTCATGGCGCTGGTAAGATTGGTGTCATCGTTGGTCTGAAGACCGAAGCTTCTGCTGAAGAAGTTGCTGCTCTTGGTAAGGATGTTGCAATGCAGATTGCATCAATGAACCCATTGTTCATCGACGAGAGTGGTGTAGATCCTGAGTATCTTGAGAATGAGAAAGAGATTCTTGTAAGACAGGCACTCAACGAAGGCAAGCCTGCTGACATCGTCGAGAAGATGGTTGTTGGACGTCTGAAGAAGGAACTCAAGGAGACATGCCTCTTAGAGCAGAAGTTCGTTAAGAACGGCGATATCAATGTTGGACAGCATGTCAAGGATGCTGCAAAGGCTGCAGGTAAGGATATTGCAGTTGTCGAGTTCGTTCGTTACGAAGTTGGCGAAGGTATTGAGAAAAAAGAAGAGAATTTCGCTGAAGAAGTTGCAAAGCAGATGGCTCAGTAAGATAAAAATTCTGTTATTTTATAAAAGCCCACAAGCGAATCATGCTTGTGGTCTTTTTTATTTATATAATATCTCTTTATTAAGAATTTTCTTTAAATTTTTCTTAGCGTAGACAATATTTGTCGATACACAGCCTGTTGAGCAACGCATGACATGTGCAATATCCTTGTAACTTAAATCATCGTAGTATCTGAGGGTAAGTGCATCACGCTGTCTCATTGGTAGGGCATCAATTGCTTTTAAGACTTGATTATTGTCCTCATTTTGCGCCACGGTCGTCCACAAATCATAGGGTTGGCGATCATCTGCAAGTGAATCCGCCAAGTCATCAATTCGCTCCTTGTGGGTATTGTCTCTGTGCCGTCTCTGCTTTCGTACATAGTCAATGGATACATTTCTGATAATCCGATGCAGCCAATAGAGGAACGAATTTGGATCGCGTAGCGCGCCGATAGAATGATACATTGCGAGGACAATCTCTTGGGAGGCATCTTTCACATCTTCTTGATTTCGTATATATCGTGAGCTGTAATAATATATGGTATCGATATAACTCATATACAATTTTGTGAATGCTTCCTCATCACCACTTTGGGCTTTTTGAATGAGTTCAAGTTCTTCTGGACTAAGGGTCTTTGTGTTATCACTCATCTTCACCTCTGCCTTTCATTTATCCTCTTTAACAATATCATTTTTTGTATACAATTTTCAATGCACTTTACGTAAGTTACATATTGTAAGAAGTGAATTACATGTTAATTTACAATTTGATTTCAAAAGAGAAAAAAATGAACATCACGTTTATTATTATGAACATTCTGTACGACTTAATTTATGTGGCAATTAATATAGAGAAGGGGAATAAAAATATGTGTAATACGTTATTGGAAAAAGTCAGAAAACTTAACTTTTTACTGCATGACAGCACCGGCGGAGTGATTTCATGTGAGAAGCTCAGCAAGGTTCTAAGTTCGATTATGGATGCAAATGTCCACATCATTGCAGATACGGGAGAACTCCTTGGTGCTCATTGTGGTGTTGCTGGCGAAAGTATCGCAGTGATTAATGCAGAAACTGGACGAAAAATGGTGCCAGTAGAGATCAATCGAAGCATATTGGAGATGTCAGAGACCGCTTTAAATTGGTCAGACGAGGCTGCCAAAAAAATCCATAGTATCTTCCCAATTCATGGTAGAGGTCGACGAATCGGAACGATTACCTTTACAAGGCATACGCAAGCGTTTTGTGATGAGGATATCATCATTGGCGAGTATGGCTCAGCTTTGGTTGCACTTTCTATTATCAGTACAGAGAGTCGAATGAAAGAAGAACGGGACAGAGTTCGAGCGGTTGCAATCAATGCGATTGATTCATTATCCTATTCGGAACTTGATGCGGTAAAATTGATGTTTCGTGCACTTGGAGCAAAGGATGGTCTTGTGGTTGCAAGTAAAATTGCAGATGGATCTGGCATCACACGTTCTGTGTTTATCAATGGGCTTCGCAAGCTCGAGAGTTCAGGTGTGATTGAGTCAAAATCACTTGGAATGAAAGGAACCCACATAAAAGTCCTAAACAACCAATTTCTCGATGTACTCTCAGAAAAAGGAGAAAACTAGTTGAAATTACTACTGCATCAATGTGAGGACATCGACGAACCAGAAGTTGAAATTCGTTTTACCACCATTACACCAGAGATTCAGAAAGTCGTTCAATATATCGAAGGTTACAGACAATATCTCCGAGGTGAAGATCGGGGTGGTATCCAATATAAAATTAGGATAAACGATATCTATTACATTGAAATTGTGGATAAAAAGACACTAATCTACACGAAGGATGACGCATTTCAATCAGATCTTAAATTGTATCAACTGTTAGATCAGCTACGAACATACAATTTTGTTCAAATTAGCAAAGCGCGTATTCTGAATATTGATACATTAACGAGTGTAAGGTACCTGATTAATAGCCGTATGGAAGCCACATTAATCAATGGTGATAAAGTAGAGGTCTCAAGGACATATATACCGCAATTAAAGCAAGCATTATATGATGGAGGTATATCACTTTGAAAAAATTTACGATCAGGTGCCTTGTGAGCTTTGCATTGGTTGTAATCACAATCTTTTTCTTCCGATCAGAGATTTATGGCGATTGGAGCTATCTGGAACTTTTCTTTGAAGTTGTTGCTGTCGTCATCATACTTCAATTTATCTATCTGCTCATGAAGAAAGTAATTACAAAATCGTTTATCTTAAAATTGTTGACAGACTATTTGATTACACTTGCGCTCGTTTTATATATTGGGTATATTCGGCATTGGTGGATTTTGTCACAATGGTGGACGATGCTATTTATCATCACAGTCATCTTCATATGTGCATATTTCGTTGATTTCATCCATATCAAGAGAGATACGAAATCCATGAACGAACAAATTCAGCGGCGAAACAAACCCTATAACAACTAAGATATCCTATTAAAAAATCCCTAGGCAAATAAGTGCCTAGGGATTTTTTTTACATGAATATATTGATATAAATGATATCCGCAACAAATACAACAATACTGACAACGCATAACAACAATTTGAACGATGAAGAAACAACGTTACGATATAATAAAGTCATTAGGAATGGCTATATTATAGGATTTTAGGGATAGTAGTAGGGGTTTCAGGAGAGGTGTAAGTATGGAAAAAGAAGTTATCGTTATAGAAAATGCTACCGAGAAATATGCGGCGTTGGATGCATTTATTGAGGATCATCTGGAGATGGCGGGCAATCTAATTATCATACTCCAAGAAGCACAATCCATTTTCGGATTTCTTCCTCGAGAAGTGACTGCACATATCGCTAAAAAAACGGGGCAGACGCAAGCCAAAATCTATGGTGTTGCAACCTTTTATACGCAATTCAGATTGACGCCAATTGGCAAGAATCTCATCATGCTGTGCCAAGGAACGGCATGTCATGTCAACGGTTCTCAGCTTATCGAAGAAGCTGTCTGTGAGGAGTTAGAGATTAAAGATGGGGAGACAACGGCTGATGGGCTATTCACCCTGAACAACGTTGCGTGTCTCGGATGTTGCAGTCTCGCACCAGTAATGATGATTCAAAATGCAGATGGTGAAGAGACCTATGGAAATCTTACGAAAGAAAAAGTAGTGGAGATTTTGCGCGGTATTCGGGAAGCTGACACAAGTGCAGCCAGTTAGGGGAAGAAAGGATAGAATATGAGAATTCTTATAGGTCAGGGTAGCTGTGGGATTGCCTCTGGCGCGAAAAAAACTGCAGATGCCTTTGCGCATCAATTACAAGTGATTGGCAAGAATCAAGTGGTCGTAGATAAGACAGGATGCATCGGCATCTGTTATCTAGAGCCCATTGTAGATGTCTATGAAGACGACGGTAAATTGACTCGTTATACGAAAGTGACAGAGGATAAAGTCCCTCGCATCATCGAGGAGCACATCATTGGTGGTGTTCCTGTGGAAGAATTTATCATTTCCGATTCAGGACAGGAATTTTTAGAGAAACAGACGCGTATTGCACTGAAAAATTGCGGATTGATTGACCCAGAAAACATTGACGACTATATCAATGTTGGCGGGTACGAAGCGCTGAAAAAGGCTTTGACGCAGATGTCGCCTGAGCAGATTTGTGACGAAATCAGTGAATCCAAACTACGTGGTAGAGGTGGCGGCGGATTTCCAACGGGGCGCAAATGGCAACAAGTCAGACAACAAAAAGAGCCTGTAAAATATGTCGTATGTAATGGTGATGAGGGCGATCCCGGTGCATTCATGGACCGCAGTATCATGGAGGGCGATCCACACAGAATGCTCGAGGGGATGATTATTGCAGGCATTGCGACGGGTTCTCAGACGGGCTACATCTATGTGCGTGCAGAATATCCAATGGCCGTGCATCGTCTGAAAGTTGCAATTGAGCAGGCACGTGAGCGCGGATTCTTAGGTGAAAATATACTCGGCAGCGGTGTCAATTTTGACATACGCATCAATCTTGGTGCAGGCGCTTTCGTATGTGGCGAGGGCAGTGCACTGACGGCATCCATCGAAGGTAATCGCGGTATGCCACGCGTCAAACCGCCTAGAACCGTTGAAAAAGGATTGTTCGAAAAACCAACGGTTTTGAACAATGTTGAGACATTTGCAAATGTACCTGAAATTATTTTATATGGAGCCACGAAATTTGCACAAGTTGGCACTGAGAAAAGTTCCGGCACGAAGGCATTTGCACTCACGGGCAATGTGAACAATACAGGACTGATTGAAGTACCAATGGGTACAACGCTAAGGCAGGTCGTCATGGATATCGGCGGCGGTGTCAAAAATGGCAAGGCGTTTAAAGCTGTTCAGATTGGTGGTCCATCTGGCGGATGTCTGACATCAAGGCACCTCGATCTGCCACTCGATTTTGATTCGCTGAAGAGTGTCGGTGCGATGATTGGTTCTGGTGGTCTCGTTGTCATGGACGAGGATACTTGTATGGTCAGTATCGCTCGATTCTTCATGAACTTTACAAACAATGAATCGTGTGGAAAATGCGTTCCTTGCAGAGAGGGTACGCATGTCATGCTCGAAATTCTAGACGATATTGTAGAAGGTAGAGGGACCGAAGAATCTTTGGATATGTTGATGGATCTTGCGTCAACCATTTCTGAGACAGCGCTCTGCGGTCTCGGTAAGACCGCGCCATCTCCAGTGATGAGCACACTTTCAGAGTTTAAAGACGAATATCTTGCACACGTCATCGACAAACGATGTCCTGCGAAGCAATGCCCAGGTCTTGCGCGACTGGTCATTGATCCAGTTCGATGCAAGGGTTGTGGGAAATGCATACGATTCTGTCCAGTCAATGCGATTCGAGGTTCACTGAAAAACCCACATTATATTGATGAAGATAAGTGCATCAAGTGTAAGGTTTGCATGGAATCTTGCGCGTTTGATGCGATTGAATATGTACAGTAGGTGGTGAAGATGAATAATATTGGAAAAACAATGATTATAAATGGGACAACGGTTCCATTTACAAATGAGAAAAATGTACTAGATGTCGTGCGAAACGCAGGCATCGATTTACCAACGTTCTGTTACTATTCTGAATTATCAACTTATGGTGCATGCCGTATGTGTATCGTCGAAGATGAAAAGGGTAGAATTCTTTCTTCCTGTTCAGAAGTGCCTCGAGATGGCATGGTCATCAATACGCATACACCAAAGTTGCGGAAACATAGAAAGACGATATTGAAGTTGCTATTGGCTTCCCATTGTAGAGAATGTACGACTTGTGCGAAGAGTCAGAACTGTAAATTGCAGGATCTTGCCAACCGTTTTGGTATCAAGCAAATCAAGTTTGATAAGTCGGAGAAAGCGTGGAAAGATGAGTATGAAATCGACGATTCTAGCCCATCCATTGTGCGTGATCCCAACAAGTGTATCCATTGCGGTGACTGCGTGCGTATGTGCGCTGAGAAGCAAAATGTCGGAGCCATTGACTTCGCATTGAGAGGCTATGAGATGATGGTGACACCTGCGTATGAGATGCCACTTGCCGAGACGGAGTGCGTCAATTGCGGACAATGCGCTGCCGTGTGTCCAACGGGTGCCATCTTAATTAAAGATGATACAATGAAAGTATGGGATGCGATTGAAGACTCAAATAAACGTGTCGTTGTGCAAGTTGCACCCGCCGTACGCGTTGCCTTTGGTGAGGAATTTGACATGCCAGAAGGGGCAAATGTTATGCCGCTCATGGTTGCCGCAATGCGCAAGGTTGGTTTTGATGAGATCTATGACACGTCATTTTCAGCAGATCTTACCGTCATAGAAGAGACTGCAGAGTTCGTTGAAAAGCTCAGCAAACCAGAAGAATTACCATTATTTACATCTTGCTGTCCCGCTTGGATTAAGTATGTAGAAAACAAACGCCCAGAATTGATGCCACATATCAGCTCATGTAAGTCACCTCAGCAGATGTTTGGCTCCGTATTTAAGGAATATGCGAAAGACAACGCTACAGATGATCGGGAAGTGGTTGTCGTCTCCGTCATGCCATGTACCGCAAAGAAAGCGGAGGCAATCAGACCTCAATTTACGCATGATGGCGTCAAAGAAGTAGATTATGTCATCACAACGCAGGAATTGGCAAATATGATTTACGAAGCGGGCATCAATTTCGATGAACTCGTACCTGAGGCACATGATATGCCTTTTGGACTTTACAGCGGCGCAGGGCTCATCTTTGGCGTCACAGGCGGTGTTACGGAGGCTGTTATCCGTAAGGTGCTAGAAGACAAGAGCCACAATTCTTTCGACAGCATAAAATATCTTGGCGTGCGCGGACTTGAGGGCACGAAAGAATTTGAATTGCCACTTGGCGACAAGATTCTGAAAATCGCGGTAGTCAGTGGACTCAAAAATGCTGATAATCTCATCAAGCGTATTCAATCTGGTGAAGTGCACTTCGATTTTGTTGAAGTCATGGCATGCCCGAACGGTTGCATTAACGGTGCAGGTCAGCCATATTCCTCCGTCTTTGAGAAGAAAGAACGTGCCGATGGTTTGTATTCAGCTGACAGACAGACCAAAATCAAGCACGCCGATGCCAATCCAATGGTCGGCACTGCCTATGAGGATATCATAAAGGATAAGGCGCATCAGTTGTTGCACGTACATTATTAATCTTTAGAAATTAGGATTCGTAAATTAGCATAAAAAGGGGTCGCCTCAATTGAATGAGACGACCCTTTTGTTTCTTTTTTTATTTCATGAATGATTAATTGAAAACGGTAGTCATTCTCGAACGTTATTACTGAGCATCATTCCGAGCGTTGTTCTCGAGTGCTTGAGCATCCATGTCATTACGTGGGCACTCTTTTGGGGCATAAATAGCAGCAATGGACTTCATGACAACGACGCCAAGTAGGATAATTCCGCCAATGATGGCATTTGCACCAGGCTTCTCGCCTGTTACGAGGAATACCCACACTGGATTGAGCAGTGGTTCGAGGATTGTCAATAGTGAGATATCGATTGCCCTCGCGTGTTTGGATGCGTAGGTGAGCAATAAATAAGGTATGGCAATCTGGAAGACGCCGAGGAATATAATGGGTAACATTCCCGTAAAGGTTGGCGGCGCGATAAAATAGAACGGTACACCGATTAAAAAGGTGAAAATGTTGCCGAGGAATACGGTCTCATAGGGCGATTCGTCTTTTTGCATACGTAGGCAAATGACGAAGATGCCGTAGCATAAACTTGTGCCAACGCCGACCAAGTTGCCGATAAAATGTCCACCGCTCAGATCCCCAGACATGAGAAACCACATGCCGACGCCGACACCGACAATTGCGATTCCGTCATAAAAATGCAGATGTTCTTTCAGTATCAGCCATGCAAGGATTGCAACGACGATTGGCGAAGTGTATTCTAGTAGGATTGCATTTGCAGCTGACGTGAGGGAGGTGGAGACCACAAAGCATGTGAGCACACCACTATAGGCAAGCGCGCCTAGCAGCTGTGGTTTCGACCAAGTCAGATGCGGACGTCCTTTCAGCGCAATAAAAAAGACGATCGCGGCAACAAGACCGCGAACGGATGATATGACAAATGGATTTGCACTGTTCGTTTTGACAAATACGCCACCCATGCTCCACAAAAGCCCTGTGAACAAGAGGATTATAATAGATTGTTTTCTTTTATTCATTATAGTATTGTACACGATATGGGGCTGTGAAAAAAACAAGTTTTTTGTCTTTTTAAACGAATTTTCGAAAAAAAGACAAAAAACTTGCGTTTGAATCTATTGAATCCGGCTCTATTGCCTCTGAATCTATTTTCTCTCGTAGATGACATTGCCATCAAAGATTGTGACATCAACTTTACCGTCGATGAGCTCACTTTCAGGTACTCCGAACAGGTTGCGGTCAATGACGATGATGTCCGCGAAATTACCCGCTTTGAGGCTACCAAGCTCATCTTCACGGCGGACGCCATAAGCAGAACCCCAAGTATAGCTTCGAAGCACTTCTGCCAACGTCAATTTCTGTGTTGGATTCCAGCCACCTTTTGGTTCACCGTCGTTGAACAATCTCGTAACACCGCGGTAGATTTCCAAAAATGGATTATTGTCGACGACAGGACAATCGCTGCCGATGGCAAGGACGCCTGTCAGTTCGAGCAAAGTCTTGAGCGGCCAAGTACGATTTGCACGCTCATCTCCCATCGCAATAAAGTAAGGATCTTCATCGAATTTCTGGGAGATTGCAATGTGTTCTGGTTGTACAGACGGAATGATTCCCAATTCTTTAAACCTTGGCAAATCGGTTGGATCCACTATTTCACAGTGTTCGATTGCATGCCTACATTCATTTTTACCGTATAACTTGATTGCATTTTCATAGAAATCAAGCGCATAGCGACAGGATCGATCCCCACATGAATGTAATTTGACGGATAGACCACGTTTATGTGCTTCAGGAACAGCTCTGCCCATCGCTTTGAAATCATAGAGCTCGACTCCTTTATTGCCTGGTGCGTCGGTATAATCTTCAAGCATCAGCGCGGTATGGGTTGTTGATACGCCGTCAATAAACTGTTTCACTTGATTAATCTTTAAGCGATCCGAAGTATATTTGTCTTTGAGCTCAAGTACTTTATCCAAGTCGCCAAGCAAGTCCGGTGCTGCATGGACACGAGTTGTCAGCTCGCCACTCTGATCCATCTCACTATAAACGGAGACATCACCGATATCGCCATGATAAAGTGGCATGACATCATTGATGGACGTGATTCCGAATTCTTTCGCGCCGTTGAAAAAGGCGCGAATCAATTGCTTCATCTGTTCTTTGCTGAAATCCATCGCATAAGTGGTAACGAGACCGACAGCACCTTCGTGGAGATAGCCCGTTGGTTCACCATTTGCATCTCTGATGATAATTCCCGCCTCTGGATCCTTTGTATCTTTCGTGATTCCCGCAATCTCAAGTGCTTTGCTGTTGACCCATGCGCCATGTGCTTCCGCATTGAGCAGGATTACAGGTCGATCTGGAAATGCTTTGTCGAGTGATGCTTTCGTTGGATCGACTTTGACATCCCAAAAGGATGTGTACCAGCCAAATCCAAACATCCAGCCATCTTTATCTTCAATCGCCTTGGAAGCCTCAAATACTTTATCGACAACTTCTTGTTCTGATACACATGTTGTCAATTCTGGATATGTCTGATACAGTCCTGCCAATAGAAAATGAACATGGCTATCGTGGAATCCAGCCATCACGGTTCGGTCGCCCGCATCGATGACTTTGGTATCATCATTGATATAATCATTGATATCACGGATGGCATCACCTTGAAGGACTTTCTGAATCTTATTGCCTTTGACGACGACAGCACCTTGATAAGGCGCGTCTGCGATACTATCAAATATCGCATTGCCTTTTATTACTAAATCTGCGCTCATATTATTTTCTCCTACTGTTGTTTTACACAGCGACTCCTAGAATGAGGAACGCGATGATTGACAATACAAACGGTGCACCGATTAGTGGTATTGCAGTCTTTGCGTAGTCAATATTTTTGATACCTGTCGCTGCTGCCGTTACCGTTACTGCATCTGAGTAGAAGCATACGTGTGAACCGAACGCTGTCGCAGATGCAACTGCACCAATCGCAACATAGAGATCAACGCCCATGGACTGTGCCAATGGGAGGATGATTGGGAATGAGATTGCTGCAACGCCCCAGAAACTGCCTGTTGCAAAGGATAGAAGTGCAACAACCGTGAAGACGACTGCAGGGAATATTGCTGTGCTTAGAATTGGCTCAACATTTTCAATAACGAATGGTGTCAATCCAAGATTATCATTGAATGCTTGAAGTCCAAATGCCAGAATAACCAATATTGTAACATAAAGCATATCTTTGAATCCATCAAATAAGTTGTCGAAAAATTCTCCAATCTTTAGTTTGTTTTGAACGATAAGCATGATTGCTTCAACGACAACCGCTATAATCAGCCATAATACAATATCAAATTCTACGCCTGTTGCTGCACATCCAAGACCTGAGATGACGAGGATAAGCATAGGTACTGCGAAATTCCACCAACCAGCATGTTTGTCTGTTGTAATTTCATCAACAGCACCATCCGCATAATACCATTCTGGGAATGGCTTTCCTTCTTTTTCAGCTCTTTCATTTGCCTTCTTCATTGGTCCATATATGAGCTTTGGAATGAATATAAATACTAAAGTTAGTACCAATGCCAACCATGAATAAAGCATGAATGGGATTGAATGAACATATGCCGAAAAACCAGATTCTTTGAATATGCCTAAATCTCCAATTTGAGTCATATATAAAACGGCCCATGATGAGAATGGAACGAGGATACAAACAGCTGCACCTGTCGAGTTTGTAACGTAGGCGAGCATTTCTCTGGAACCATGGTGTTTGTCAGATAATTTTCGTGTCGCTACACCAACGCCAAGCGCGTTGAGATAATCGTCAACGAAAATGATGACACCTAAGACAAATGCGAAGAAATAAGTGGATTTTCTGCCTTTTATGACTTTGGCACCCAAATCTGAGAATCCAGTTGCTGCCCCAGATGTGTCAAGCAACCTAATCAGCGTACCAAACATACCAAACATGATAATATAGTATGCACTACCACTTACTGTATCCAGTATCGTATTGAACCAGACAGCCCATACACCAATATTGACTACGGTTCCATCATCAAGCACACTTGTTGTAAGTGGATGTAAAAACGCAGTTGCAAAACCAGATTCACCAACTGCAAAGATGACCGCAGCTACGAGTGTTCCTGCAAAAAGTGATTCCGCTGCGCGTTTGGTTATGACCGCGGCGACAATGACAACCAAAATTGGTAGTAGAGAAATGAGTCCATAATTATCCATAGTGCTCCTTTCCGCATAGCTGTACAAACGCTATCTTATTAATAAAATATTTTGTCATAACTGATAATTTCGAATTATCACCTCCTTTGAGCATATTTGACAAATTATTTCAAATATATTACGCACTTTATGATATATGAAATCACACAAAAGTGCAATTAAAATAAAAAATAAAGCAAAAAAATGAATGAACTGTTAACATGTGAGATTCGAATCTTGCAATTTACAGATTACTAATTTGTATTTATGAAATATTTTGAATATTATACATTAGTGGCAAATTAGCTTCGCGATAAAATATTTCGTAAATTCTGCTGGCATGTTTACTGTGGAACTTACTTTGAGTGTTTTTGAGGCGTTTATTGACAAAAATATTTTTCATAAAATACTTGACACATGCAAATCAAGGGGGTATGATAGTTATATCGCGTGCACGTGCACACAACTTGGGCAATGAGATGCATTAGACAGCATATTATGTGTGATAGACGGAGTGCGACGTGTGATAATGAAGTGTTTGGCTTGGCAACTTAATTTTTTATCTGTCGTGTGCACGAACACACATTACGAATGATAACAGCAAGTTATCATTGCGAACGATATACGGGTTGGATAGATTAAGTGTGGTTAATAAAATGGAGGGTACAAAATGCAAAACATTCCTGAACTAAAATTAGGCGTAATCGCCGTGTCTCGCTCATGTTTCCCAATGAGTTTATCAGAGCGCAGACGTGCTGCTATTGTGAAAGCTTACGATGGTGACATTTACGAGAGTCCTGTAACCGTAGAGACCGAGAAAGACGCTGTAAAGGCCGTCGAAGACGTAAAAGCTGCTGGCGTCAATGGGCTTGTCGTATTCCTCGGTAATTTTGGTCCTGAGACACCTGAAACATTGATTGCAGATTTATACGATGGTCCAATCATGTATGTTGCTGCAGCAGAGGGCGACGGCGATCTCTATGATGGTCGTGGCGATGCTTATTGCGGCATGCTCAATTGTAGCTACAATCTTGGGCTCAGAAATAAGACCGCTTATATCCCCGAATATCCAGTAGGTACAGCGGATCAGCTTGCCGAGAAGATTGCAGAGTATGTGCCAATCGCACGCGCAATCGTTGGACTTAAGAATCTGAAGATTATCACATTTGGCCCAAGACCAGATGACTTCCTCGCTTGTAACGGACCGATCAAACCACTCTATGACTTGGGTGTTGCCGTACAGGAAAACAGTGAGCTTGACCTACTCGTTGCTTACAACAAGCACAAAGACGATCCTCGTATCCCTGCAAAAATTGCAGAAATGGAAGCGGAGCTCGGCGACAACAATCCATACGCTGGCGTACTTCCTCGTCTTGCACAGTATGAGCTCACGTTGCTTGACTGGGCCGAAGACAATAAGGGTGCACGTGAATATGTGGCATTTGCGGGCAAATGTTGGCCTGCATTCCAGACAGAATTTGGGTTCGTTCCATGCTATGTCAACAGCAGATTGACAGCACAGGGCATTCCTGTATCTTGTGAAGTAGATATCTATGGCGCACTCAGCGAATATATCGGCATTTGCGTGTCCTTACTTCCAGTTACATTGCTCGACATCAACAACACCGTTCCACAGAGCATCTATGACAAGAAGATTGCGGGTACCTATGACGCTCGTATTGAAGAGACATTCATGGGCTTCCACTGCGGTAACACATGCTCATCGCTTCTCGAGAATCCACACATGGGCTATCAGCGTATCATGAAGCGCGACCTCGAGCCAGAATTGGCTGAGCCGGATATCACACGTGGTACAATCGAAGGCGACATCAAGCCAGGCGAGATTACTTTCTTCCGTCTGCAGTCTACAGCTAGTGCAAAGCTTACCGCTTATGTTGCGGAAGGCGCTGTTCTTGATGTACCTACAGAGAGCTTCGGTTCCATCGGCGTATTTGATATTCCAGAGATGGATCGCTTCTACAGACACGTACTCATTGCGAAGCAGTATCCACATCACGGCGCAGTTGCGTTTGGTCGTTATGGCAAGGCGTTCTTCGAAATCTTCAAGTATCTCGGCGTGACGGACATCGCTTACAATCAGCCAAAGTCATTGCCATATCCTGATGAGAATCCATTTGCATAGGATGAGATCGCGATAGATATTGACATTCTATTGAAGAAATTACATGGTTCGTGAGTTGCTAGATTTGCACATTGTTAGATTTGCAAATTGCTTGAATCGTAAATTGCTAGGTTTGTAAATCGTGTATTTGTGAATATCTGATTGCGATAGTAAATTACATGAATATGATATAGAAATGCTATGAAATGCTTCGGAGTCTTCGCGATTCCGAAGCATTTTTTTTTGTTGCTTCGAACTTCTCTTCTTTACGCGATTTTGCGCGTAAAAACAGGTCTTTTTTTACGGAAAATCGCGTAAAGAAGAGATGTCAGAAGAGATGTCAGAAGAGATGTCAGAAGAGATGTAGAGATGTGATGAAATGGATAAACGGAGGGTACATTTTGGGGCAGCATTGTTCAACATAATGTGCATCAAAAAAAATCCTCAAATGTACGAATTTGATGTATAATGAAGTATGAGCTTAATCGATTTCGTATGCTAGAAATTATATAGATGAGTATTGTAAGAAAAGGAGTGAATGAAAATGTATTTGGATGAATTATTTGGATTAAATGGAAAAGTTGCAATTGTTACTGGTGGTGGGCGCGGTATCGGACAGACTGTAGCGATTGGACTTGCGAAAGCTGGTGCAAAGATTGCGATATTTTCAAGGACTGGCGCCGATAAGACTGTAGCATTGATTGAAAAAGAAGGCGGCGAAGCAATCAGTCTTTTGGCAGATGCGACCATTGAAAGCGAAGTGGATGCTGCCATTGAAAAAGTTCTCGAACGTTTTGGAAGCTTAGACATCGTCTTTAACAATGCGGGAATCTGTATCCACAAAGGTACCGTCGAAGCGAGTATTGAGGAATGGCGTCAAGTAATCGATATCAACTTAACTGGTGAATATATCGTTGCGAGAGCTGCTGGTCGCGTCATGATTGAGCGTGGCATCAAGGGTTCGATTGTCAATATGGCTTCGATGTCTGGCAGTATTGTAAATCTTCCACAATGGCAGGCTTCTTACAATGCCTCAAAAGCGGCTGTAATCCATTTATCGCGTTCTCTCGCGGTCGAGTGGGCGGATTATGGTATCCGTGTCAACAGTATCAGCCCAGGCTACATTGCAACACCGATGTCTGTCGATACGCCACAGGAATTGAAAGACGTCTGGATGCCACTGATTCCAGTGCATCGTATGGGCGATCCCGAGGAACTTGTCGGTGCTGTGATTTATCTTGCAAGCTCCGCTTCGACTTATACGAATGGCGCAGATTTGATTGTCGATGGTGCTTATACGGCATTTTAGTACTGTACTTAGTTGTACTAGATGCTATTAAGACAACGGAGCAAATAATTTAGGGCGCGATTTTTTAGACAGTTATGACAACCTAGCTGGCTAATTGCATTTGGATAATTAGAGCACCGCGAAATTTGGAGATTTATATTGGACATTATAATCGTATAGAGCGTATCTCGCATTGGTGTGGATTTCATGTTAGAGCCGTATTTTCGTTAAGATTGCGTTGCATCATGATGTATTTTCGTCAGGTTGAGTAGTTGCGATAATTCCTTCGTTGGGATTTTCTGATCATATCGAATCTGCAAACCGCGCTCTAATGTCGTATAGCCTTGTGCATCGAGTTTCTTTCGGATATCAGAATCTATATCCGCTCCAACAATTCCAAATCTTAGATGATGCTTATACGCCGCGAATCCGGCGATAAGCTTTCCATGATATTTATAAAACGGCGCATTCCAGTGGACGACTTCTTCTGCATCTGGAATCGCCGTTTTTATTATATCGCGGATTTCTTCGAGCATTGAATGGCTCTCTTCTGCTTGACTGGCAATATAGCCATCTACATTTGCATATACTAGATTCGAAAATTTTGACATTTGCCCTGCATTTTTACTCATGATTTCCACTCTTTTCTTGAAAATGTCTCACGAATTAAGTTGTTTTTGTTACAATGATTCATTTTATCACAATTTAATTCTAAGACTATATTACAATTAAAAGTGTACGATGAATCGGCATTCGCAGGTGTGTGGTGTGTGCCATGCCCATAGGAGCCCGAATAAAGATGTCTTGCAAATGGAAATGCCACTTACAGCCTTTGGTTTGCGAAAGCTATAAATAAGTTTCAGAAAGAATAATCGTATATGAGAATGTCCATATGGCAGTGACAAGGGTGGTTCGTCGTGGCTATTCCTGTGCATTCATTGGATGAACAGCAATATATTGCGTTGAGGTGGATATGCAAGTTGATAAACGAGTGGCATTTGTCGTCAGAAAATTGAATAGCGCTGGATATCAGGCATATCTCGTGGGTGGCTGTGTGCGAGATTTTTTGCTTGACAATACGCCGAAGGATTGGGATGTGGCAACGTCTGCAAAGCCAGAAGCCATTCTTGCATGTTTTGTTGAGGATATGCATGTGATTGAGACAGGGTTGAAACACGGCACGGTGACGATTATGTCTGGAGGATTGCCGATTGAAGTTACGACTTTTCGTACAGATGGTGTGTATACTGACAATCGGCGACCAGTAGCTGTGACATTTGTGGATGAACTGAAAAAAGATCTTGCGCGGCGCGATTTTACAATGAATGCGCTTGCCTATGATTTGTGTGAAAATATTGACACGGGTACTCACGTTAATGCTAATAATGCGAAGACTGTGAATCCTGGTAGCGTTCGTGCTGATTACTGTACTTTTGATAGCGATGATGTCAGTGTTACTGGTGACATTTGTAGCACTATTTGTCGTGTGGATTGCGATGGTTGCCGTGACATCTGTGGTGTTGCAATTCGCAGTGTTGTTGGCAGTGATTGTAGCAACATCAATGATGGTGCCATTCGTGGTGTTGATGTCGATAGTGGCGCTATTCGCAGTGTTGTTAGCGCGGATTGCGGTAATCTTGGCGAAGCTAGTGGTATCGCGGAAGCGAGTGTCATTGCCGAAGCTAGTGATAATATGGTAGATTGCAAAATCATTGATTATTTTGATGGTGCGCGAGATTTGAAAAATTGCCTGATTCGAGCGGTTGGGAATCCTGAAATGCGGCTGAAAGAAG
>JAISJM010000070.1 GCA_031261525.1 Eubacteriales Family XIII. Incertae Sedis bacterium | reverse complement strand
ATTTACAAAAATATAAACCGATGTTGCTATGAGTGGTATATAGAGATAACTAACATAGAACACATATGAAAAAGTGCTGAAAATAATTGACAGTGGTGGTGAAAATGTAATTATCGACGTAGATTCAAAAAGATCATTTGGTAATAAAAATAAAAATAGCAAATAATAATACGTAAAATTTAATACTATTGCACCTCTATTTTCCATACGATTTAATGACTTCGTGAAATCCTCGCCATGAGATATAGCAGTCCGAATGCTTGCTGTGTTCTTTAGATTTGCGCAGTCAGCCATCAAAAGTTTCCCTTCCGTGTCCTTCAACTGAACAGCGTTTTGTTTAGCCTCTAATCGCAATAATCAAAGATCTCATCGATTCACATATAAATCGTGACCCCCTATTATATCCTCTGTAATCTCGCAGATAAATCTCCATGCTGTCACGCGTCACCTGAATTGCGCGTCGCCTCTTGGCTCCATATGTCTTTTGGGTTGTTGAAGATCCAATATGGATTATGCTTGTATCTGCGCAGTAATATGACAAAGAATTAACTTTCAGCATTCTCTCCGCTAAAATGTTTTCCTCGCAATACAAGAATGTCCTTTCATCCATATAGTCAATCCGCTGCATGATGCTATTTCTAAGCAACATACAACACCCATGTACACGGTAAACGTATTGAGACACATCGACCGCAGTTTTTCTTTTTGCTTTCCCGCTAATTATACCTAATGTCATACTCCACAAAGTAGGACGATCAATATATGGATAGCATACAGTACCTTCAAGATTGAGGATCTTGGGTCCGACACAGCCAATATCACTCGATGATTCCATAGTCTTCATCATTATCATCAAAACATTTTCGTCACATAGTTTCACATCATTATTTAATATTAAAGTGTACTCAAAACCATGTTCAACGGCATATTTAATGCCAATATTATTCCCTGCGGCATAACCAGTGTTATTTTGATTTGAAAAAAAAATATAACCGCCAGTTTCAGAACCCTCCTCAAGCACCTTAGCCGAATCATTCGGAGAGCAATTGTCAACCACCATCACTGCAGCATTTGAAAGCATCAGCTTTTTCAGATCTTCAAGCAATCGCAGTGTTAAATCATACGTTATATAATTGAGTATCACAATTAATACTTTTTTTGTCGTCATGCCAATTCCAACATACTGTTCATTATTATTCATCATTTCCATCACTTGTTTGTATCTTTAGTATATATAACCATTTTCGTTACCAACAGTTTCAAATAGACTATTTAGCACCATTCAAGTTAATGCAAGAAACTGAAGCCTATGGGATTTTTCTGGATGCGCAAGGCATCAAACCTATAACCACTCGCATCGAACATGTTCTTTATTTTCCCGTATGCAAATGAGGATTTGGAACAAGATAGAAATGGCAAATGTTTTATCGAGTGTATTCTTTCCCTGTGTCAGACCGGTCGCATTCAGAAAAACAGGTCTTTTCCCATTATGGTCGATACTTTCCAGCTTCGATTCCAGAACTCTTCGCACGATCCTTCATTCATCACTATTCACATCCCATAGGCAGTAGTCTTATATTCTCAAAGTATCCTTCCGCCATTTTTTCTATCGAAAAAATCTCTTGCCCCAAATGCCAAGCATTCCGACCAAGCATGTAGAATACCTTGTCATTATATGCGCGTTTTATACTCTTACACATAGCTTGAATATCAAAAGCATCAACGGAAATTGATGAATGCTCATCAATAAACTCTTCAATACCGTCAATTTTAAAACATATAATTCCTTTGGTGTGGCGATAAGCGTTAATTATCACACCTGATTGGGTGATCGATGTGTGTAGAACGATAACTGCATCACATGTATCAAAATAATCGTGCATCTTATCTTCTGGTATGAATTCATCTGTAAACTTAACATTATCTTTGTTTGCAATATCCTGTAATATTTGGCGATTAACATCCTTGGATGATTTTCCTGCAACAACAATACGCACTTCAGGCAATTCGGATTTGAGCGCATCTGCCAATTGGGGTATGAACTCGTATCCCTTGTAATTGTTGATTCTTCCAAATATCAATAGTTTGTTGAATATGTGGTTTTCCTGATTCAACTCTAGCCACTCTTCTTCGCCTAATGGAATCTTAATGACGGGCACGTCAGGTTTGATATATTTAATCGTATCATGAAATGCATTATTTGAGTGGACAAATATCTTGTCGACTTTTTTAGCAATTAAACGATTGTATAAGATAACGCCAAAACGAATAATATCTCCCTTGTGGCCAATGGGATCATGAAAGACATGATATTTTTTGATGTTTTTATTTAATTTTCTGATTAGCAGGTAATTCCAAAAATGTTTCGAAATGAAAACCACATGTGCAGGGGAAGCTTTATCGAAATGCACACAGAGACTCTTCTGAATTTTAAGATATTTTTTTAGACTTTTGAATGATGGATTAGGGCTATCGTGTACATCTAAGATATAATTAGTTTCATCGACGTGTATGGCAGAATGAGGAATTGCGCCAACAGTTCTTACTTCAATATTCATCTTAGTTAATTGACGTGCTAGATTATACATATAGTTTTGAAATGGCGGTAGCTTTGAAAAAGACACGAGTATAATTTTCATATCATTTATTGTCAGCGGGTAAGCGATTCCGCCCAACACCTCGCTTATTGTCTCTTTATCGTGAACTGGAATATGTATAAGTCGATTCGATGGTATGCGAGCAATCTGTAAGGATAAACACCGAATATTTTTGCGGCATTTAAACAGACTGTCGTCACACCAAAGAATACAGTTTGACGCAAAACATGCACTTCATTATGAATACAACTGCGCCATCTCCAGTTGGATGCATTTCCATGGAATACAGATTCAGTTTGTCTCTGACAGGTCTACCGAGCGCTGCATCCCTACGGAATGCCGATCAAGGTCGGAACGTATCGGCGAGTCGTCCGCTTCGGAAAACGGCGGTCGCGTAGCAACCGCCCTATTTTCCAGAATTTCAGGATGAATACGACCGAGGGCACGGCACGCCGTGCCCCTTGTTAGTGGGATACTCTTTTATGTGTGTCCTATATCTTGTGCATGAATTAGTCAGATGGATAGGCAGATGGAGCGGTTTGCATCGCGGCACATTGTCCCGCAGGGACAATACTTTATTAACCATAGGCTTCAGCCTACGGACTATTGTCGTGTCAAACCCGTAGAAAGGAATCAGCACCCGTTACATCCGAGAGGAGAAATCATGCAGTCGCGACGCGCCAGTCCGCGATGTTGCGCTTGTCCCAGTCGAAACCGACACCCACCTTGACGAGCTTCTTCCCTGTGCCGTTCCAGGGGAGCAGATACTCCTTCGTGTCGATCTG
>JAISJM010000020.1 GCA_031261525.1 Eubacteriales Family XIII. Incertae Sedis bacterium | reverse complement strand
TGTTCCTACAATTTCGACCGCATATCGAGTATACAACGCCTGGCATGCTGCTAGTCTATGATATGCTCATACAATTTCCATCGCATATCGTGCATACAATGCTGGCATGCTGCTAGTCTATGATATGTTCCTACAATTTCGACCGCATATCGAGTATACAACGCCTGGCATGCTGCTAGTCTATGATATGCTCATATAATTTCGATAGCATATCGTCCACATCAATTGGCTTTGAAATATGGTCATTCATACCAGCCATAATTGCTTTCTCCTTATCTTCTTGGAAAGCATTTGCAGTCATTGCAATGATTGGCAGCGTCTTCACCTTGCCATCAAGAAGACGAATCATCGATGTGGTCTCAAACCCATCCATTCCTGGCATTTGCACATCCATGAGGATTGCATCATAATGGTCTGGATTCGCTGTAACCAATGTCAAAGCCTCATGGCCGCTTTCCACAAGCTCCACAACAGCCTCCGTATCTTCAAGAATTGCTTCCGCAATCTCGCGGTTTACATCAATGTCATCAACGACCATAATTACCTTATTTTTGAACACGCCCTGCTCAAGATAAGGTTTATAAAATTCGCTGTCTGCACCAGCAGCAGAAGTATCCCTGTCGCTTATCTCCAATACAATCGTGAACGCGAAAACGGAACCTTCTCCTAGCGTACTTGAGACATGGATGCTGCCATTCATCATCTCCACAATACTCTTAGAAATGGCTAAGCCAAGACCCGTTCCACCAAAATTACGATTCGTAGAGCTTTCTGCTTGTTCAAAACTTTGGAATAGACGAGAAATCTGCTCATCGGTGATGCCAATCCCCGTATCCTTTACAGAGATGCGGATTTCAGCGTGTCTAGAATTTGCATGATTTGCAGGTGCAGAATCATGATCACAATCCCTGTTTTCGATGATTCTAAGGAGTTCACAATTTACATTGATACGCCCTTTTACACCGGTGAATTTTTCTGCATTGGATATGAGGTTGTTGAGTACCTGACCCAAGCGCTGATCATCTCCATAAAGATCATCTGGAATATCATCTGCAATTGAAAATTTAAGCTTTTGGCTTTTCTCATCCGCTTTAAACTGCATCACTTCCATCACTTTTTGCATGATGCTTCTAAAAGAAAAATGTGTCTTTGAAAGTGAGAACTTTCCTGCCTCGATCTTACTCATATCTAAGATATCATTGATTGTTCCGAGTAAATAATCTGACGCATCGATAATCTTCTCTAAGTATTCATCTTTCTTTTCGTAATTCTCCGTCTTCTTTGCCAAATTTGACATACCAATAATTGCATTCATTGGTGTACGGATTTCGTGGCTCATATTTGCAAGAAATTCGCTCTTTGCCTTAGAATTTTTTAGTGCCAGATCCTCTGCTTTGATTAGATTGACCATGATGTCATGTCGCTCAATCGCCGAAGACAAGATCAGACCAATCGATTGAAGAATTGCCTTGAATTCTTTAATCTTATCCATCTCATCTTTCTCGGATTCAAGTCCAATGAAACCCCAAAAATAATCACGAATATAGATGGGCGATAGTAACGCAACTTTCGTCTTCGAATTATACCTTAAGCGATCCTCATCATTAAAAGCTCTGACCATTGTAACAAAGGGGCTGCGGTTAAAAAGCAACTTGTGGAATTCGTCATTTGAATCATATTTTAATCGACTTTCAGGGTGAGATTCTATCGTAATCTCTTCACCATAGGAATATTCAAAATAGGGCTCAGAATACAATTCACCATCATACATATGATTGCGCCATAAAAAAGCTGCTGGAGAATCTGTAATCTGGGAAAGATCATGAATCGTCTCCTTGATGACACTACGAAACTCGCCAACCCTAGCATCAAGTAATTTTTCAGACATACGGTTCGTAAACTGTTGTAGCTTCGAATTCGTCTCGAGCATACGCATACGATCATCAGATTCGGCTTTTTCTTCGTTGTAAAGCTTGTGTTGAAACAGGAAAATGATGCCGATACTGATTCCAACCGTAATTAATGCAAAAAACTGATTTGCGCTTCTCATCAGTCCATAATAGGGAAATTCAGTCATCGGATAATAGTAGAAGACAATATAGGTCAATGCAATGACAGTCAAATGCAATGGTAGAAGCACTTTTAACATAATGCCATCAGCAATCATAAAGACAATGGCAATGGAGAAAATAAAATATACTTCCATTGAGCTCATATCACCACCAGTTGTAAAGAATAAAACTGGAAATAATAAGTCACAAAAGACAATCAAGGTAAAGTATACAGCAAAGGTATATGCCTGCTTCATATTCGTAAAATAAAGAAGCAAGACAAGCACCAAAATAGAAATCGCAATACTTAACTGATGCGATAGATGATTGCCATTAATCAAGTTGAAAACCAACGATGTGAAAGACATAAAGATGCCGACCAGATAGACAATATTTACAATTCTAATATTGAGTGGAAGCTCACGTGATAATATGTACTTCTCAATAAAACTCTTCATTTGGCACCTTTGTACTTTCTCTTAACGATTCGGTATGACACCAGAACTACTGTAGGACTTGCTACTCTTATATGCTGTCTTATGCTCATACATCATCGAATCAGCCTTCATAAATGACGCATTAAAATCACCATTACCCGTAAATACAGAATATCCAAGCGATATGCTCGGTTCACCAAATTCGGAGTCGTCTATCTGATGGCAGCTAAATTCAACATTTTTTATAAAATCTTTTGCAATCTGCACATCGTCAGTATCGATGAGCAAGACGAGTTCATCCCCACCAATTCTGGCAATGAAGGCACCATCTGGGGCATTTTCTTTCATAATATCTGCCATACTTGTAAGAAGCCGATCACCCGCCAAATGACTAATTCCATCATTGACTTTTTTTAGATTGTTGACATCGCCAACAATAATCAGCACTGGATTCTTTTTCGTATCATCAATCTTTGTTGCAACTCGGATATACGCATTACGATTCTTCAATCCAGTCATCTGATCGATAAAGGACATATCCTCAAACAATCTCAAAATTTCATAGATACTTGTAACTTCACTTATTTCAACGAGGTACCCAAATTGCCTTGTACCATTTGTAATGGGTTTCAACTGGAAACGCATATGAAATTCACGACCATTTTTGGTAATGGATATGACGTTGTCATCGTACTCACTGATAATCCCATGATTTTCGTCAATGACACGCTTCTTATATAATGCAAACTCACTCAAATATCCTGGTACTGGAAGTGGATAAAACTCCTGCTCATTGCTGCGATTCCACATCAAGATACGTCCTTTATTGGAAAGAACAAATATGACCGTATCCAGATTACCAAAGACAAATTCTCTCGACGTTGCGATTACATTGTTGGCGGAAGCTTTAAAGAATGAATGATAACAATTAGACGCCGTAATTACAACACCAATTGGAATGACGAGAACGGAAATCGGAAAACCAAACAAGATTGAAATAACAAAGGCGACCAATTGCGCGGTAACTGCAATGAGAATAAAATAAGTACTTCTTCTCATCTGGGGAGGCATCTGATAAAACACGCTGAAACAAAGCAGGTATCCCCGAATAGTAAGCGCAATATAATATATAAAATAGACGATACCAATAAGAGAAATGGTTCCCATATCTACCAATATGAGAAAATTAAAATCATGTTTTCCTTGTACAATATTGACAACTGCAAAAATCACACTGATAATTGGCAAACAATAGGTTATGAGTACTTTTAGAATTGTAAAGGAACGATAATTTACTTGAGAACTGATATGCATTGCAAGTGCGGCAGGCATCGAAACAAAAAGAGTAAACGATAAAAACTCAAGTACCCCCGAAAGAGCAACCCGATTGCCAACATAATTTACGACTGCAAATGTCGTCAAGAATAATGTAGCGATAATACAGTAAATGATATAGTATTTGTCATCGACATTTCGTTCTCTATGTGCCCTAATTGACATAAATAAGCAATAGACGACATATACACAACAGATGACAATCACACCAACAAGGATGATTTTGACTGCCGCATGATTAAGCATCAAATTATCAAAAAATTGTGTTGTAAGCTTCTTTAAATTCTGGTCATCAATCATCTTCTATGCCTTGCTTTCCTAGCATTTTCACGCCTTCTTTCTGCAATTTTATAGAGTTCTTTTTCTTCATCTGTTGCTGGCTCATACGCTGGCACTTTATGTGGTCTTCCTGTCACATCAAGGGATACCATTGTGAAAAATGCTTCAAGGGCTCTTTCGCTATCCTCGAAATCAGATAAATCTTGTACAACATCTACTGTAATAAAAATTTCCATAGATGTATTTCCTACGTAAGCAATCTTTCCCTTACAGAAGACATAAGCACCAACCATAATTGGATTAAGAAACTGGATCTCCTCAACTCTGGCTGTCACAACATTGGACTTTGCATATCGATGAGCAAGAGCGCCGGCAACATTGTCCATCAATTTCATAATCTCGCCACCATGAATATTGCCAAATTGATTTGCTTGATTTGGCTGCATCACAGTTGCGAAAGCTAATTCATTTGATCCAATATTGATTCCACTTGCTTTACTCATTACGATTCTCTCCAATTATCTATATTTATAACAATTACAATATACCCAATTTAAACATGAATATTCATGTAAATCAAGAGTTGTCCAAATTATGTAATAAAATAGTGCTATATTAAGTTCTCAGGGTTTAGACATTTTAACTCAGGAATGACAAAAATACCGTCTTTTCGGATGAGTTTATCATCGAAATAAATCTCACCACCGCCATAATCGGCTCTTTGGATATTGACCAAATCCCAATGGACTGCAGACTTATTGCCATTGAAAGCATCTTCGTACGCAGCACCTGGCGTAAGGTGAAAACTGCCACAGATTTTCTCGTCAAAAAGGGTATCTTTCATTGGTTGCAAGATGTACGGATTGACACCAATTGCAAATTCACCAAAATAACGCGCACCTTCGTCTGTATCCAAAAGTTCATTGATACGAATCGTGTCATTTGCCTGTGCATCTATAATCTTGCCGTCTTTCACTTCGAAAACAATCTGCTCATACGTAAAGCCCAATTCTTCCGATGGCGTATTGTAGGATATCTTTCCATTCATGGAATTTTTTACAGGTGCCGTATAAACCTCGCCATCCGGAATGTTCATCTCGCCAGCGCATTTTATTGCAGGGATATCCTTGATTGAAAAGGTCAAATCCGTGCCAGGGCCGACCAATCTAACCCGATCGGTCTTGTTCATATAATCTACGAGCTTATCCATTGCCTTGCTCATCTTGCTGTAATCGAGATTGCACACATCAAAATAGAAATCAGTAAATGCCTCCAGACTCGTGCCCGCAAGCTGCGCCATTGAATCATTTGGATAACGCAAAACCACCCACTTCGTATGATTGACGCGGTAGTCTAGCACAGGTCTTAATAATGAATTGTATAGATTCATCTGAGATACAGGGACATCGGCAAGTTCCGATGTGTTGCCGCCAGCACGGATTGCGATATAGGCATCCATACCTTTCATCTCCGCAAGTTTTACTTCATTGAGCCACTCGATTTGCGGCTCATCCGCGCCAAGCAAGACTTCTCTCAATATGCGTGAGTCCCTTGCTTCTGTATAAGGATAAGCACCTTTTTCATAGATTTCTTTGATGATTTGCCTTACCAAATCAATGGTTGTATTGCCTTCGTAGGATATGAGTACCTTCTCTTTTGGTTGCACATTGATGCTGTATCCTACGAGATTTTTCGCTAATTGTATGATTCTTGAGTCCATTGTATTTGTCTCCTCCCTCTTAAATAATCTGTATTAAATTGCAATTGGTATAATCAACGGATACGAGTCTAAACTCTATCCCAAAGTGATTGCCAATCAGCCCATTTTTGTATCCATTTGCACCGTGAAGATGTCCGTAAACGACCTCGCTTACACCGTATTTGACGAGCAAGTCTGTAAAACCGGACGGCTCCTTGCGTTTGTTTGTTGGCGGATAATGCAGACCGCAGATAATCTTGTCTGCACCTTTCGCTTGTGCATCCTTTAGGCTTAACTCAAGCCTGCCGAGCTCTCGCAGATAGATTTTCTCATCTTGTGCAGTGAATGGGTCGTCTCCGGGGCATATCCAGCCTCTTGTACCGCAGATTGCGATTTTTGTTGTGTCATCAGACGTTGTATCATCAGATGTAGCGCCATCTGGTATTGCGTCATCTAACGGTACGCCATTTGGTATTGCGTCATTAGACGCTGCGCTATCAGACGCTGTATCATCGCCTACAACATCACCTAAAGATCGTGATTTCTCAACAATCACACAATCATTTTGTAGAAACATCATGCGTTCATCGAGATCAAGTGCACGAATTTTTGAAATCGATGTCCACCAATATTCGTGATTTCCTTTGAGAATGACTTTGTGACCTGGTAATGCTTCAATCCACTTTAAATCAGGCAAGACATCTTCGAGCCCCATCGCCCATGAGATATCACCCGCAATCAAAATCGTATCCTGTTCTGCAACAGACGCAAGCCAATTGTCTTTTAAACGCGCTTCATGGTTATCCCATGCGGAGCCAAATATATCCATCGGTTTTTCACTTGCAAAGGATAGATGCAAGTCGCCGATTGCCCAGATTTTACACATCGGTCTGATCCTCCGATGAAATTGCTGTCACCGAATCAGCACCACTTGAATCCATATTGCTTGTTTCAACATCGTTTGATTCGACATCACTTGATTCAATCGTGCTCGATTCAAAGCCGAGCACAGCATTGGAATCGCCTGGCGTCAATTCTGTCACGGTCTTGAGTTTTGAATTGATTGCACGTGTGCGCACACCGATTAACGTATCGAGCTTTTTATTTGCCGTCTCCATACGTTTCTGATAATCCACGAGCACATCCTCAAAATTGGCAAATTGCGTCTTTACTGCGCCTAAGACATTCCATACTTCGCCCGAACGTTTCTGAATCGCGAGCGTCTTGAATCCCATCTGGAGTGAATTTAAGAGTGCTGCCATCGTGGACGGCCCCGCAATATTGATTTTGTATTCGCTTTGAAGTCTTTCAACTAAGCCGCGTCTGACGACTTCTGCATAAAGTCCTTCGACAGGCAAAAACATAATGGCAAAATCTGTCGTATTGGGTGGATCAATATATTTTGTTGCGATATCTTTCGCCGCTTTCTTGATTGCATTGTCGAGCAATACGCCCGTACTCTTAATCGTATCGGCGTCTCCAGCCTCATAAGCGTCGACGAGGTTGATATAAGCGTCTCCAGGGAATTTTGCATCGATTGGCAGATAGACGGGACCCTCATCATCACCAGGTAGTTTAATCGCAAATTCCACACGATCGGAACTTCCTTTTTTCGTCTGGAAATTCTCCTCGTATTGCTCTGGTGATAGAATCTCCTGAAGAATATACGAAAGCTGAATCTCGCCAAGGATACCGCGAGATTTCACATTGCTGAGCACTTTCTTCAAATCGCCGACACCTGACGCGAGCGTCTGCATCTCTCCAAGCCCTTTATAGACCTGCTCAAGCCGTTCGCTGACCTGCTGAAAACTCTTTCCAATTCGGTCCTCAAGCGTCTTCTGGAGCTTCTCATCGACCGTCTCGCGCATCTTATCGAGCTGCTTGCTATTATCCTCTTGCAAATGTCGCAAATTTTCGCCGATGACATCCATCTGCTTATTGAGAGACTCGCGCGTGTCCTTTCTGAAGAGCTCGCTCACCTCCGTTTGATTGCTACGCATTTTGTCAATCGCCTCAGTCTGCTCTGCACGCATCTTGTCGATTGCTTCAACCTGCTCCGTCCGCATCTTGCCGATACTCTCGACGAGTTCACGTCTCAGTTTTGCGATGGACTCCGATTGGTTTTCGCGCATTTTCTCGATTGCCTCCGTCTGTTCAAGGCGTGATTTTCCAGCAGCTTCAGTCTGATCTGCTGTTAATTTTCCAATCGCAGTCGTCTGTTCGGTGCGGAATGTATTGATGACTTCGGTCAATTCCGCGCGCAATTTCGAAGAGCTGTCTTGTGACTGCAGCAACAGATTCTTGTTGTGCTCCGTCTCTGAGGCACGCAATTCCGATAGCGAGGTCTGCGTCGCGACGGAGCCGTCTCTGATGACAGCCAGATCTTGCGACATTTGCGCTTGAGCACGTTCCATATTCTGTAATTTAGCATCTTGCTCTTGAATCACAGATTGAAACCCATTTTTAATTGTCTTTGCCAAAAAAACAATGGTAATCGCAAATCCCGCGATTACCATTATGATTCCTACGATCGTAATAACTAATTCCATTTGCTCACCTATATTATGCTATATAATACCATATCATCCAATTCTACCAATTACTTTTTTATTTATCGCTACTTCCATCGCCATCTGGCTTATGCGTATCATCGTCAGGGTCAAACATATACACAACTTTGCCATCCTCAGATGTCTTGTGATGTTTCTTCTGCGCGGCACTGCGTGCACGTGCATTTTTACTGTTGTCTCGTAGCGCATTGGGCTTCGCAGGCCTTTTGCCAATCGAAATCAACACATATGCAACTGCAATACCTATCGCTATTAATCCAAGTAAAATGATTGGCATAACGCTCACCTGCCCTCTTTTGTAAAATCTCTACTATAATTGGTCGCGCTGGAATAATATTCCGTTTATTCCGATACAACCTGATTATTGATTGCGTCGCCTGGCGGCACGATTGGCCAGACATTTTCATCTGTATAAATGTCACAAGCGATAATCGTTGTCGTATCACTTTGTTTTGCATGATTGAGAGCCACATCGAGCTCTTCCAATGAGTTTACAAGAAATCCTTTGAGTCCAAATGATTCGGCCAACCCCTCATAGTTTATCACATCTTTGAGGTCAGTTGCAGAGTATCTTTTTGTAAAAAATAATTTCTGCCATTGTCGCACCATACCGAGCGTATGATTGCGCAAAATAATGACTGTAACTTTCACACCTTCCGCGCTTGCAGTGATGAGTTCGTTCAAATTCATACGGAAACTACCGTCCCCTGTAAATAATACCACTTCACTATCAGGATTGGCAATCTTACTACCGATTGCAGCGCCCATACCGAATCCCATCGTCCCCATACCACCGGATGTGATGAGGTGGCGAGGCTTGGTAAATGGCCATTTCTGCGCTGTCCACATCTGGTGCTGTCCGACATCTGTTGCGACAATTGCATCAGAGGTAAACACTTTATTGACTGCCAGAATCGCTTTGGTTGGATCCAAATAATCCGTCGTAGGAATCTCTCTTTGATAAGATTGTACTTGTTTTACCCATTCAGCTCTGTCATTTTTCTCTATATATGGGAGAACTCGGCATAAAATTTCTTTCAAATCGCCAATGACGCATTTGTCAGAACCGATATTTTTACCAATCTCAGAGCCATCGATATCGATATGCAAAATCTTTGCATCCCTTGCAAATCGTGTTGTATCTCCCGTTACGCGGTCCGAAAATCGTGCGCCAATCGAGATAAGTAAATCGGAATTATGGACGGCTAAGTTTGCTTCCCTTTCACCATGCATGCCAATCATACCCAGCGACAACGGGTGTGTACGGTCAAAATTGCCGAGGCACATCAAAGTCGTACCCGTAGGAATGTTGCTCGTCTCCGCAAGCTGCCTGAGCTCACGAGAAGTATCCGATACCGTGATGCCGCCACCAGCATAGATGACTGGACGCTTGGATTCGTTGATGAGTCTTGCAATCTCAAGGATATCCTCATCACTCACTGTTTCGATTTTCTCAGCAGGAAGTGGTTCCGCTTTGCGGTAATCGCACTTTGCAACCATCAGATCCTTCGGCACATCAACGAGCACAACACCAGGTCTGCCACTCTTTGCGATGCAAAAAGCTTCTCTGATGATTGGTGCAAGCTCTTCAACAGCTCTGACAGCATAGCTATGTTTTGTAACAGGCAACGTAATACCAACGATATCCACCTCTTGGAAGCTATCCTTTCCAATCGATGCAATCGGAACTTGACCCGTGATGACGACCATCGGAACACTATCAATATTGGCTGTCGCAATCCCTGTGACAGTATTTGTTGCACCTGGACCACTCGTCGCAAAGCAGACGCCAACGCCGCCAGTACTCCTCGCATAACCATCCGCAGCATGTGTCGCACCTTGTTCATGCGCCGTTAAGATATGCCGAATACGCCCATCTTCCGTATAATCGTAGAGCGCATCATAAAGCGGCATAATCTGCCCACCTGGATACCCAAATATTGTATCAACACCCTGCTCTAAGAGTGTCTCCATGATGATTTTTGCACCTGATAGTTTCAATTTTGCAACCCCCGATTCTATTCCTTTTAATAGAACAATCACAGGCTACGCACCTGTGATTGTTTAATTTATTACATTATATCAAATTACGCTTACTTAGACCAGCTATACATCTTTCTTAACTCAGCACCAACCTTCTCAAGCTCATGCTCTGTCTTAATCTTTCTTGTTGCGAGGAAGTGTGGACGACCAACCTTATTCTCCGTAATCCAGTTTCTAGCAAATGTACCATCTTGAATCTCAGTAAGAACTTTCTTCATTTCCTTCTTTGTCTCATCTGTGATGATTCTCTTACCAATTTCATAATCGCCATACTCAGCTGTATCTGAGATTGAATAACGCATTCTTGAGAAACCACCCTCATAGATCAAGTCAACGATGAGTTTCATCTCGTGAATACACTCAAAGTAAGCATTTGCAGGATCATAACCAGCTTCAACAAGTGTCTCGAAACCAGCCTGCATCAAAGCAGTTACACCACCACAAAGAACCGCCTGCTCACCGAATAAATCTGTCTCTGTCTCCTGACGGAATGTTGTCTCAAGCACACCTGCGCGAGCGCCGCCGATACCAGCAGCATATGCAAGTCCAGTATCTTGAGCCTTACCTGATGCATCCTGATGTACAGCTACGAGGCAAGGAACACCCTTTCCAGCTTGATACTCAGAACGAACTGTGTGACCAGGTCCCTTTGGTGCAACCATGATAACATCAACATCTGCTGGTGGTACAATCTGATTGAAATGGATATTAAAACCATGTGCAAATGCCAAAGTATTACCTGCAGATAAATTTGGTTCGATACTAGCTTCATAGATGTCTCTCTGCTTCTCGTCTGGAACAAGAATCATGATGACATCAGCTTTCTTTGCAGCATCCGCAGCTGTTGCAACAGCAAGACCAGCCTCTTCAGCGATCTTCCATGATTTGCTTCCTTCGTAAAGTCCAACAACTACGTCGATACCACTCTCTTTAAGGTTGAGCGCATGCGCATGTCCCTGTGAACCAAATCCGATAATTGCGACTGTCTTTCCCTCTAGAAGTGATAAATTTGTATCGCTCTCATAAAAAATCTTAGCCATGTAATACTCCTTTTCTTTATTAATTGATAATCCAAAAGCAGCCACCCTCTAGGGTGGCTACCATAGTACTACTTCATTAGTCATTGATGACTTTTTTGCCGTCGTAGTAGTTGCAAGTAGGGCACACTCTGTGTGGGAGCTTAGGCTCGTGACACTGAGGGCATGTGGAGAGACCTGGCGCGCTCATCTTCATGTTTGGCGCTCTTCTCGAATCCCTTTTTGCTTTCGACGTTTTCCTTTTAGGTACTGCCATTCTACACCTCCTGGTCAAAACGTAACAGAGATAACTTTTAAACCGCTGTCTACGTATAAGTTACTGTACAGCATGTTGTTCAAATAATTGGCGTAAGCGCAAATGTCTGCGCAAAACGCAACTCATATATTATATATAGAATTGACCATAGATGTCAAGCATTAATTCGTCAAAACTATTTTTTAGCATCAACCAATTCAATTGTATCACGCGCAATCATGAGTTCCTCGTTGGTTGGAATGAGGAAAAGCTTCACTTTTGAATCAGGTGCACTGATTACAGTCGCGTCACCACGTGTGTCATTACTCTCATCATCAAGCTTGATACCAAGATGATAAAGATTGGCACAGATTTCTCTTCTCATATTGACATCGTTTTCGCCGATACCAGCTGTAAATACAATTGCATCCGCCCCATTGAGCATTGCCATGTAAGCACCAATGTAGAACTTAACTTTTCTAGAGAACATCTTGAGTGCAAGCTGCGCCCTTGGCTGTCCCTGCTCAGCAGCTTCTCTGATGTCACGGTTGTCAGAACTGATTCCAGAAATGCCAAGAAGTCCAGACTTCTTATTGAGGATATCCATCATCTCTTTCGTCTTTAGGCCTTCTTTGCCCTGAACGAAACCGACAATCGCTGAATCGATATCGCCAGCTCTCGTACCCATGATCAGACCCTCAAGTGGTGTGAAGCCCATCGATGTATCAATACTCTTTCCACCGTTGATTGCTGTTACAGATCCACCATTGCCGAGATGGCAAGTGATAATCTTTGTCTGCTCAATTGGCTTACCGAGCATGTCTGCTGCGATATTTGCAACGTACTTATGGCTTGTCCCGTGGAAACCATATCTTCTGACGCCATACTTCTCATAATAAGCATAAGGAAGTGCATACATAAATGCGTCTGGGTGCATGGTCTGATGGAACGCAGTGTCAAATACTCCAACCATCGGTGTCGTTGGCATTAATTCTTTACAAGCATTGATACCAAGTAGATTTGGTGGATTGTGAAGTGGCGCAAGCTCTGTACACTCTTCAAGTGCCTTAATGACATCATCATCAATGACAACAGACGCGGAATATTTTTCACCAGCATGTACAACTCTGTGACCCACAGCGCCAATCTCACTCATATCCTTGATGACACCCTGCTCCGCATCAACCAATGTTGCAAGCACATGACCGATTGCTTCCTTATGATCCTTCATCGGCACACCGAGCTTATACTTAAATTCGTTGCCAACTTTCTCATGTGTCAACATCGATCTGTCAATACCAATACGATCAACAAGACCTACAGCAAGTAATTTTTCTCCGTCCATATCGAGTAATTGATACTTGAGTGACGAACTTCCACAGTTAATGACTAGTACTTTCATCCCAATTCTCCTGTCTTTCCATACAATATTCTAATAATTAAGCCTTTTGTTGTCGCACCTGTCCGAAGGCTCAGCACTACTATTATATTACAATGCAGAGAGAATAGGTATAAAAATATCAAAAAATATGACAACTTTTTGATATCGGTCAAAGTCGGTCAAATTTGATTATAGTCGCTCATTGATGCTTGTGAGGTGAAGTGCAAATGTTATACTTGCGCGTCTTTTGTATTGTTCTTTGACTATATGTAATTACTGGTTTATCACCGTCATCAAAGGTTTCAACCTCATCGCCCACATTAGGGATAAAGCTAAAATCCGTTAAAGAATATTCTACAACTGAATCATCATTCCACCCTATCGTTACTTTACTAGAAGCATCATAGCAACCATCATAGTTCAGTACTTTTCCAAGTAAGGGTTCTTCTTCTGCAGGATATCACCACTTCAATAAGGCGTTGCGACAAAGTCTATCAAATACTCTGATTGGTGCTCAATATCAGGATATACAGAACCAGAGTTAATTCCTAATAAAGCGAGTTCATTTTTAATCTCGTTTATACAATTACCAGATTTAATCTCTTTTATACAATTACCAGATATTTGAAATTCATGACGTTTCAAATTGTCGATTGATTCCCTTACAACATCAAAATTGATGCAGTCCCTCCCTTTCGTTTTCGTTTTCGTTTCAAAAGCTGGCATTATAAAAGCACCATCTTGTCTCGTGATTCTTGATGTACTTTTAGTTGCTAATACGATATGCGCTTTTGTAATATCATCATATATTTCTTTTATTTTAATGAATCTATCATGGGATCTATTTGCTTCTTGATTTAAGAGACCTATGAAAGATAATATGTCTTTTATATTATCTTTTGCTCTGTCACACGACGCCCCCTCCATTAGATTTTTGCAATCGTCTTCTGTGATTAAGGTCCTCTCACAAGACTTATAGCTATCAATAAAATCTAGCACAACATGTTCATCTATAAAATGCAATGCTGCTTTTAACGTAGCTGTATCGCCCGAATCATATTTAAGAATACTTTTCTTCTCACTAGTCTTATCACTAGTCTCATCACTATATACGTAAACAACGCTATCATTAGTTGCGTCCATGTTTTCAACTGCAAAATATAATGCAATTAACGGATTTCTTGAGACATCTAACATTCTAGTTTTTGCACCATGATGCTGCAAAAAAGAAAGTTGTTCAAAGGGAGAACCATGAACTAAACCGCCATCACCATTTTCCATAATTTGACGTTTGAAATAATGCTTTAAATTCCGAAGAAGTTGTTGTTGTTGTCGTTGTCGCTGTTGTTGTCGTTGTTGTTGTCGTTGCTGTTGTCGTTGTTGTTGTTGTCGTCGTTGCTGTTGTCGTCGTTGCTGTTGTTGCCGTTGTTGTTGTCGTCGTTGTTGCCGTTGTTGTTGTCGTCGTTGTTGTCGTCGTTGTTGCCGTTGTTGTTGTCGTCGTTGTTGTCGTTGTCGTCGTTGTTGCCGTTGTTGTTGCCGTTGTTGTTGCCGTTGTTGTTGTCGTTGTTGTTGTCGTCGTTGTTGTTGCCGTTGTTGTTGTCGTTGTTGTTGTCGTTGTTGTTGTCGTCGTTGTTGTTGCCGTTGTTGTTGCCGCTCTGATGTAATATCCTTACATCGATACAATGACGGCAATACTCTCTCACGTTCTTTATTCTCACCCCGATAAAACAACTCAGTTATTTCAAAATTCCTTTTTAGATAATCTTTGAGCTTTTTGATCTGTTTGATGAAATCACTCACAGATTCTATTTTCTCGAAATCCGTCATCCAGGCCTCCCAAAATATTTTTCTATGAAGAAGTTCTTTCTTTCCATTGCTTGTCAATGAAAAGAAATGATGCACTTAGAGCATCATTGAATTGGAAAATTTTAACAGTAAAAAATAATAACCGATTCCTGATACTTATATTTACTCAGGAATCGGATCAAGAGACGAGATGTGCAGAATGCTTCGCATTCTGATTGATTCATAATTTGTATCTGAGTTATTATCGAACGAAATCTCTTCTTAACTCGATTTTGGACACAAAAAGACTGTTTTTTCTGTCCAAAATCGAGTTAGGAAGAGAATTTCCGAAATGGTGTAATCTGTGAATAACAAAAAAGCATTGAACGTTTCTTACAAATCGCAATATTGGGCGCGAATATGGGTTTAATATCATATACCATATACTAATGATTTTCGTCACAAGTACCCCAGTACAAATAATAGCAATAAAACGTGTGAGATGTAAGGTTGGTATCACTTTTAGGCTTAAAAGCGGTGGTGCAAATAACTGGACACTCCAAGAACAGATAAGGAGGTCGCAAATGGCATACAGGAAAGAAGAAAGAGATATACTAAAAGGAAGGCATTTTAAGATGATTGGAGGTGGTGATGAAAGGATATGATATGTATTGCGAGATACAGCAACTAAAAGAACGAGGTTATTCACAACGACAGGCATCAGAGGAATTATCCATACATCGCAAC
>JAISJM010000001.1 GCA_031261525.1 Eubacteriales Family XIII. Incertae Sedis bacterium | reverse complement strand
TATTCAGAATCAATTCGAATACTTCACTTATTGAATTCATTTTACCAATCTTTCGATTGTATGGTACATCTTTAGTCAATTATTTGTGCTATCTTTATATAACACTTGTATTTTGGAATCAACTTAATAATTCCTTTTGACTAAATCTCTACACTATTGAGTTTTCAAGGTTCTTGCGAGATTCTGTAACCTCGCTGTCCCTCCGAAAAGCGTTTGCTTTTCTTGCGGAACGTTCTCTATTATATGACAGTTTGTATATGCTTGTCAACAACTTTTTTCAATTTCTTAAAAATAATTATTGAGATGCATCTGACATATTGTCGAGATATTGTCTCCCTCACGGGCAACTTTTATATTATAAGATATATTCACTTCACTTGCAAGTACTAATTTTATTTTTTATCGGATTTGTCGGATTTGTGCAAGAATCGCGAAGGGATTTGAGCTAATTTTCGAATGTAATTTGCAAATACAATCTTAATCTCATTTTTATTACAGCATTAACACGATAGTTCCAGCTGTAATCAATAGACCACCAATAATTGTTTTTCCATTAACGGCTTCTCCTAAGATAAAAAACGCCAGAACCATGCTGATAACCACGCTGAATTTATCTATGGGAACCACCTTTGATGCTTCACCAATTTGCAAGGCTTTATAATAGAACAACCACGACAGACCCGTAGCACAGCCTGACAATAGTAAGAACAACCAACTTCTTTGCGTAATGTCTGTGACATCATGCTGCTTGCCTGTAATGAATACAATACCCCATGCCATTATAAGAACAACAACAGTCCGAATTGCAGTAGCTAAATTTGAGTTAACCCCCTCAATTCCAATCTTAGCAAGAATGGATGTAATCGCTGCAAATAGCGCAGCCAGCATAGCATACAAAATCCACATATCCGAAATCTCCCCCTCACAAATCACAGTTAGATCAGTCCGCTCTGTGCAATTCGTCTCGCAGCCTCAAGAAGCACGTCCACCTCGCACACAAGTGCAAATCGCACATAGCCTTCACCGCCCTCACCAAAAGAGGAGCCTGGCACGCAGATGACACCTGTTCGTTTCAGTAATTCGATGACGAAACCTTCACTATCATTTGCATAAGCCTCTGGTAATTTGAACCAAGTAAACATTGTTGCAGGGGTATAATCCACTTGCCAGCCGAGCTCGTTTAAGGCATCGCAAAAGGCATCGCGCCTTTCCTTATAGGCAATTCGATTTTTTTCGACCGTGCCGTCTACATCGGCAAGTGCAGCGATTGCACCGACCTGATCGATAAACGATAATCCATAGTCTATCTCCGAGCGAAGTTTTTTATAGGCGTCAATAATTTGCTCATTTCCTAGCGCAAATGAGATGCGGATACCTGTCAGGTTATACGACTTTGAAAGCGAATTGAATTCAATTCCTACATCTAATGCGCCAGGAACTGAGAGGAAGCTGCCTCCAGGTTCTCCGTCATGCACGTATTCAGAATAAGCATTGTCGTGAATGACGATGACATCATATTGCTTTGCCCATGCGATGAGTTTTTCGTACCATTCGCGTGGTGCAACGGCGCCGATTGGATTGCATGGATAAGAGACGACAATTACTTTGGCGGCTTGCGCGACATGCGTATCAATGGCATCGAAATCTATAAGATAGTCATTAGATTCTACTAATGGAATTGTGATGACACGCGCACGGGCGAGTTTTGGACCATATGAAAAGATCGGATAGGTTGGTGTGCCGACGAGCACCGTATCACCAGGCTCTACCAACGCATGGAATATCGTAGCCATGCCATCTTGTGAGCCATGGACTGCGATTACTTGATTTGTATTGAGCGAGACGCCGTAGCGTTTGTCATACCAAGTTATGACTGAATCATGAAGTTCAGGTAAATCCATTAAAGAATATTTATAGTTTTCGGGATCGGATGACGCCTTTGCAATGGCATCCATCACACTTTGTGGAGGCTGTAAATCGGGTGTGCCCGCGGATAAATTAATTACATCGACGCCCTGCTCGATTAACTCCAATCGCATTGCATCGAGCTTTTGTAAGATGTTGCCTGTATTTGTTGGTACTAAGGATGAAAATGTCACATTTGCCTCTTTCTATTGATTACGATTTATATTGATTACGGTCTGTTACAATCTATTTAGGTGATGACCATGACCTACGAATCGGAATCTCCGATTTCGCGTATCGCATGATTGACCGCTTCATTTATTATATCATATTCATATCCAGCCGTTAAAAGCTTCCTGCGGACTTTGCCGAGTATTTTCATCTTCTCTTTATAGTCCATCCCGTCTAAATCCTTTACACCTGCCATGTGAAAGACTTTTGTACATAGTGATACAGCGCGGTCAAAATAGGCATCCATATCAACTTCATCCTCGATGACAAATCGAACTTTTTCTTCCGTTATCCCTTTGCGCTTGAGTTCTTGCACGATGCGGGAGAGTCCTCTATTTTTCTGAATTTGATACTCAATAAATCGCTTCGCATAAGCGTCGTCGTTCAGGAGTCCAATCTCTTGCAGATGGGCAATCGTCTTCTCAATTTCATCCTCTGGATACTTTGATTCGATTAATTTATCTCGCATTTCTTTTTCTGTGCGATCCTTGTAATCCAAAAGATAGTAAGCTTTTTCCAAAATGGGAAGCTTCTTTTTTTTCTTCGAATTGTTCGTATTTTCATCAAAATCTAGCTTGTCATCATCTTCAAAAAAACTCATATATGCTCGACTTTCTATGTATTATCATTTCTGTGGCTACTACTTTTATGTCTTCTACTTCGGGATTCCTGTTTACAATTATTACTAAAAATAATACCACAATATACGCGATCTCGCGACACTAGCCCTCAAAAACTTAAATTTTGTTGTAAAAACAACATACAATGCATTCAAATTGGATTATATTTATCCTATATTAATTATATTCTTATGTTAATTGTTTTTAGAAAGTGAGGAAATCATGAGTAATATGTTTTGTTTTCAATGTGAGCAGACCGCTGGGGGCAATGCTTGTTCAGGGAATGCTGGCGTATGCGGTAAAAAAGAATCCACAAGCGACTTACAAGATCATCTAACAGGGGAACTGATTTTATTGGCACAATCGCTTGTCCATTCAAAGGTGATGATGGAAGTACAAGCAACTTCAGATATAACCAAACTGATCGTAGAGGGATTGTTTACAACGGTCACAAATGTCAACTTTGACGATGAATCCACAGGCAAAATCATCGCACAGATACGTCAAACGCGCGCCCGCATAGATTCTGAATCCATCAGAAATGAAGGCTTTGATATGACGAAAATATGGACAGCCGATGAGGATATTCGATCGTTAAAATCATTGATTTTATTTGGCATACGCGGCATCGCAGCATATGCTTATCATGCATCGGTTCTGGGCTATGAAGATGTTGAAGTCAATGCATTCTTTGTAAAAGCACTATCCGCAATTGGAGAAGACGCATACGGACTAGACGAATTGCTTCCAATTGTACTTGAGACAGGTAAAGTAAATCTCGCCTGCATGAAGTTATTAGATCAGGCAAATACAGAGACCTATGGCTCACCAAGACCAGTAGAGGTGCCGCTAACAATCGAAAAAGGTCCCTTTATTGTCGTCAGTGGGCATGACCTATACGATCTAAAACTGCTATTAGAGCAGACGGAAGGAAAAGACATCAACATCTACACCCATAGTGAGATGCTACCTGCACACGCCTACCCTGAATTAAACAAATACCCACATTTGAAAGGTAATTTTGGTACGGCATGGCAGAATCAACAGAAAGAATTTGAAAATATTCCAGCGCCGATACTCTTCACAACAAACTGCCTTATGCCTCCAAAAGAGAGTTATCGAGATCGTGTCTATACGACGTCCGTTGTCTACTATCCATCCATCGTTCACATCAATGGTGAAAAAGACTTCTCTGCAGTCATTGAAAAAGCACTGGAACTCGGAGGTTATGAGGAAGACGTCCATATGACAGGAATCAACGGCGGAAATGTCGTCCAAACGGGATTTGGACATGATACCGTGCTTTCTGTCGCGGATACCGTAATCGAAGCTGTTAAAAATGGCGATATCAAGCATTTCTTCCTTGTCGGTGGATGCGATGGCGCAAAACCAGGTCGAAATTACTTTACAGAATTCGTGCAGAAGACACCTCAAGATACGATGATCTTGACACTCGCTTGTGGCAAATATCGCTTCAATGACCTTGATCTCGGAGAAATTGGTGGACTACCACGTATCCTAGATATGGGACAGTGCAACGATGCTTATTCGGCAATTAAAGTTGCGATGGCGCTAGCTGCGGCATTTGCATGTGATGTCAATGATCTACCGCTCTCCATGGTTCTGTCTTGGTACGAGCAGAAAGCGGTTAGCATCTTGCTCACGCTCCTTTACCTCGAAATCAAGAATATCCTGCTTGGTCCATCTCTGCCTGCATTTATATCGCCCAATATATTGAATTATCTCGTAGAGAATTTTAACATCAAACCAATCAGCACACCCGAGGCGGATCTCGCTATGATACTCGGTCAGTAAATATTCGGTCAGTAAATACTCGGTCAGTAAATACTCGACCGGTAGAATTTACATATATGACATTTGTCATGGCATAAAACAAGCAGTTGTCACTTCTGAGATCAGGATACAG
>JAISJM010000190.1 GCA_031261525.1 Eubacteriales Family XIII. Incertae Sedis bacterium | reverse complement strand
CTTGCGCACGTCAACAACCGTAAAATCAATCGTCGCGATATTGTCGATATCTATTGAAGAGACAGCATTGTCCGCGACAGAATTATATTCAAGATTCGTATTTATTGACTTTTCTACGGTTTCTGTGGCTTCTGCAGTTTCAGCAATATTTGCAACATCTATGGAACCTGCGACTTTTGTGGAATCTACGGCATTTGCGGTTTTTGTGGCATTTGCAGCTTTTGTGGAATCTACAGTTTTTGCAGCTTTTGTGGAAACTGCGGCGTTTGTGGCTTCTGCGGTTTCAGCAACATTTGCGACATTTGCCCGTGGGATTAATTCTATGCAAATGTCATCATGTATGTCAATCAACTGAAAATAGCTATCCAATAAATGATAACCATCGGCTCGCACGCCCATAATCTTCAGTGATAGATTGACTTTGGCATACGCATTCAAATTGACTTTTATTGAACGATTCATCATGATCCTTTTCTATATTTATACATCAAGCAGCCATCTAAATGATGCGTCATTAACTATATTCTGGTTCGATTTTGACCATGTATTCATACTGCGGGATTTCTCGTTTTAGTTTATCATAAAGTTTATAATAGAGGTCATTATAATTATGCACGGTGTAGTCGACGACGACATCGAAACGAATGATGCCTTCTTCCATCACGACATCTTCATCGAGTGCAATGAGAGCTTCTTGCACGCTGCCGCACATTTCGCCTACGTGAAAGGCGTGGATACTTAGGGTGCCATGAAAACTGAGCACGATGTCAAGAATCTGATCTCTGAGTTTAATGATAAAATCGTCGTAGGTGTTTACGGAATATATTCCAATATTGGCTTGAACGCCCAACTCTTCCTTTAATCTTGTCTTGCAATCAATCATGATGCTATGAATTTCTTCGGCAGTTGCGTAATCTGGAAGTTCGATATTCATATCAATAATGGAACGCGAGGGGCCGTAGGAATGCAGTACGATATCATGGACACCATAAATCATATCATGATGACTTACAATGTCGCGCACACGTGTCGCGAGTTCCGCATCAATGCGCTCTCCGAGTGTGCTGGCAAGGCTTTCAATCACCAATTTTAGACCATTGTAGATAAATACAACCGCAAGAACGCTACCGACATAACCATCGATTGAGAATTTTGTGTGTGCCGAGATAAAAGACGATACAATGGCAAGCACGCTGACAGAGATGTCCATCGTTGCTTCTGTGCCATTTGCAATTAAGGCACTGGAATCGACTTTGTGTCCGATGGTGAGTGCCATACGCGAGAGAAAAATCTTCACGCCAAGTGCAATGATTAGGACGACGATTGAAAGTCCGCCAATCGCGACATGTGCGGGATGCAGAACCCGATCTACGGAAGTACGCAGAAAACTGATTCCAACCGAGAGTACGATGACCGAGATAATGATGGATGAAAAATATTCAATTCGACCATACCCCAATGGAAAGCGCCTAGATGGCCGCATAGAGGACAATTTGACGCCGAGCAAGATGATAATGCTCGATGCGGAATCCGTGATGTTGTTGATTGCGTCATATGTAATTGTAACGCTGTGGCTGACGAGACCGATTGTGAGTTTAAATGCCGCCATCAGCAGATTGCAGGCGATACCAATCATCCCCGCTAGTGTGATGATACTGCCTCTACTAGATGGCAAATGTTCCAATCTTTTATGGAATAAATCTAATATAAATCGATCGATGATATTTTTTCTTGATTTTAGTTTTGATTTCGATTTTGATTTTGATTTTGTCATTGAATCGTAACGTCTCTCTGCGTGGGTGCATTTTGCAATAATTCAATCAATTCACTAATTGGTAAGTTCAGAAAATGTTTTAAATCTGTATCAGGATAAACCTGTTTCGCTTGAAGTGATAGTCTGTACTTCCCCGCAGACACACGATATTCCAATGCTTCTGCTTCGTCTACGCGGTCTACATCCACATACGCAACGGCGACATCACTGAGAACCTTTTTTGTATCATAATAAAACTTACCATACATGGATGCATCATCCGACGCAATCGTGATGACCATCTTCACCATTCCTGTATCATCTATGTATATGTCATATCCATGTTTTACAATTTCTCCAATATATGCCTCAAGGACTGTCTCCACACGACCCGATGCATGTACAGCATCTGACAATTCTTTGCCCGTCGTATTCGTCGCATATTCTTTAATCACGCGACCAAAGACATTGACTTCCATTCGGATTGCGGGGTTGACATCGAGATATACCGTATAGGCAGGCGTATCCCATGTATGTGCAAATGTGATTGCTGGAAAAAATAGAGCTACAAATGCAATGCTTGCAACAACAATAGCAATTTTGCGAGATTTGGATTGTTTTCGATCCACTTCCAAATCGATGAGGCGTTTTGTCTTTTCACCGTTGTTAGATCCAGAATTGTATAACCCAAAGATGTCTTCCATTTTTAGAAATGCCTGATTTGTTTCTTGTGCGCGTTCATCATCGCTCTTGATTTTGTATTCAACCATACGCCTTTGCATCACAATTGTCGCAAACGTATAAAAGTCGCCTTCATCAAGGACATAATTCATCGTTGCATCTACAAAAGCAGCTCTTACTACTTCAAGAAAATCATCAAACAATCCGAAGTCCGTTGCATAATGATCTAGCGCACAATCACGTACATATTGATCATTTTTGCGTAGAAAATCATGCAGCGATTCTACACTAGATTGAACCGCCAAAATCTGCTCATCTGAATATAACGTACCGTCTTTTTCTCTATATTCTTGATTCATCTTAACTGATATTATATAACGGAAATAAGGCAAAAACTATACCTATTGCAAATTCCTCTAAATATCCTCTGAATTGATAAAAAATTGTCATTTTTTCTCGTACCTGAAAATGCCGCAAAATACGAAAAAACAAAATCAGGCGTACCTCTGCCGAAATCCTTAAAACACAGTATGTATTTTATGGATTTTGGCAGTTGTACGCCTATTGAAGTCAAGTCTCAATTGTGGCATAAACTTCCGTTTCGCTGTAGTCTGTCAAGGAGCACGCAATATTTCTAGAGTGAACAACTTCGAATTCGATATTGTTGATATTTAGCCGTATTTAATTTTGTCCAATTAATATCATCTTACATCTATTATCTCACGTCGCAGCCAACCGCAAACATAAACTTCTCAAACTGGCGAAGTCCGACCTCCGTCTGTTTGAACACCCCCGCGTCTTCAAGAATGTGCGCAAATACCTCTCCGATGTAATCTTCCGTATAAGTCCCGTCCGCAATGAGCGGCAACAATCGTGGTGGCAGAATTGCGAGCCCCATCACTTCGATTAAGCCGATATTTTCCTTCTTGATGTGATGCCATTCCTTGTGTGGATGGAAAATGCCCATTGGGTGCGCCTCACTGGTGCGATTGTTTCTCAGCACAAGGTTCAGCTCATATTGTTCATTATCGTTGCCAACTCGTCTTGCGATTGGCGTGATGGCTTGATGTCTCGTGCCATCTGCGGCATTTGCGAGAATCTCTGCTTCTTCATCGGAATACGCATACCACGTCTTGAGAATCCGCATGGACAATGCGATGATCTCCTCTTTGTCGAAGCCTCGGAGCCTGATTGTCGACATCGGCCAGTGCAAGATATCAATCTCCACATGCGTGTAGTCGCGATGCGTGTAACGCGCACGGACATCTGATTTCATGAGTGCAAATGTATATTTTCCACCTTGATAATGGTCGTGCGTGAGAATTGAACCACCGACAATCGGAATATCCGTATTGGAGCCGAAGAAATATTCAGGTAAGATGTCCGTTAAATGAATCAGTCGTTCGAAACTCTTCTCCGTGATAACCATCGGCTCATGCTCTGGACTCAAAACGATACAGTGCTCATTGTAATAGCTATATGGGCTATATTGGAAGAACCAACCGCCCATCTCAATCAAGCGAATATTCTCGCGCGCAGGATGATTCAAATTGCCTGCATACCCCTCATTGTCCGTGCAGAGCAGACATGCTGGATATGCCGTATCATCTTGATTTTCCAATGCTGCAGCGATATCGCGCGGATCCTTTTCGGGCTTTGATAAGTTAATCGTGATATCAAGATCACCATAATCACTCGCCGTTTTCCATGCGACATTTTTTGCAATTCTCGCCGAACGAATATAATCCACATCCTGCATCAATTTATAGAAATTGTCCGTGGCAAATGTCTGCGATGTCCGATAATCCACCCAGAACTTTTGCTCAATCACCGACGGTGAATTCATCAATAACCCAAAGAGTTCCGCATCGAGCAAATCGCGCTGCGTAATCGTAGAATCCACACCTAAGAGATAATCCAAAAGTGGCGCAACCGCAGCTTCAGCATTTTCAGGAATAAGCTTCACATCTTCAGGCACCCACCCGATACAAGGTGCATGCAGCCCGAGCCGATGAAGCAAGATGTTGCGGTAATATTGGACATCGCGCGCAACGATGATTGCACGATCCAATGCATAATTTAGAAACTGCTCAATTGCAACTTGAACGGTCGCGACTTGATTCTGGTCTGTGGCTGTCGACATGTTTGTATACTCCTTTTTGTGTGATTATTGAATCTGCTTGTGATTTTATTAGACAAATCATACTATAATTATATAAAAAATCCCCACAACACCGCAATGTCGTGAGGATGGATGAATCAGTCAATGTGTTATGAAGTGATAAACATGACATGTAATATGTTGGGACTTGAGCATAATTTTTCTGTAAAATATCCACAAGTGTTGGTTGCGCGCTTATCTCATATCGCCACTTATGATTGAACGCAACTTGTCTACACAATATCCACAAGTGTCTAAATCAACGTCTTGCGTCTGCGCGCAAAATCCACAAATCTAAATTTGTCGACACGATGGCGACTTTCCGTATATTGGAAAAAACTCGCATCGCCGAGATAGACTTTACTCTTGACGGAGACGATATTGTTGTCGAATTTTCGTAGATTTAAATAATGATGGTCGTCATCATTGAGCGAATCCACCGTGATTTCTTTGTTGGCATATGCAATCTCAAGACCAAGCTCATCTTCAAGATAGGCGTAGATGGAATTTTCTGCAATCTGGGTATCAAGATGTGGCACAAATGTCGTCAATATCACATCATTGTCTGTGATGACTGCTTCGCCGTCAATGAGACGTGCTCTGAGTACAAACCACGCCGTATCGCCCTCGTTAAAGCCTGTATAAGCGGCAACTTCAGCATTGATCTTCTTCCGCTCAAGTGACACGACTTTTGTCGCGCTCTCAAAACCTTGAATCTCTTGTAATTCCTTATAGCTCGTCAACCCTGAAATCGGGAAAATGAGACGTTCGCGCCCAAGCACGAGTGAGCCTTTGCCTTGTCTTTTCAATATGTAGGCATTTTCCATCAACATGTCCAATGCTTTTCGAACCGTATGCCTTGATACCTGAAATTCGTCGAGCATTTGCGCCTCGCTCGGTAAGATGGAACCCTCAGGATAGGTGCCTTGGACGATGCGGCTTGCAATTAAATAATAAACTTCTTCATATCGTGTCAAAATATTCCCTCTTTTCTTGTATACTACGTATATAATACTATAAATACAAGGTAAATTCAAAAGCGCGTGTACGATTTGGTAAGCAAATGTTTTTTTATCAGAACAATCGAAAAAAAATGTGAGGAAAATTAAAAAAAGGTGTTGCATAGTTCAATTTCATGTGCTACTATTATCACATAAGCAACTTGTACGTATAAGTTAAACCATATGCGTACAAGTAAAACTTACTCATACAGAATAGAATAAGGAGAAGAAGATGGGAAAGTTTACAAATGATGCTACAGACCTACTGAAAGCGGTAGGCGGTAAGGAAAATGTAAGCGCAGTATCACACTGTGCAACGAGAATGCGGTTCGTTCTGAACGATCCAAAACTTGCAGACGAGAAGAAAATTGAGACCATTTCCGCAGTCAAAGGCATGTTCACAAATGCAGGGCAATTCCAAGTCATCATCGGCAACGATGTGTCGACATTTTTCAATGATTTCTCAGCGGTATCTGGTATCGAAGGGATATCAAAAGATGCGGCGAAGTCCATCGCGAAGAAGAACCAAAATCCCGTGCAGCGATTGGTCACGTTATTGGCGGAAATATTCACGCCAATCCTACCTGCAATCATCGTCGGTGGTTTGATTCTCGGTTTTAGAAATATCCTCGAAGGTGTCCCGATGGGATTCTTGGATGGACAGACCATCACACAAGTTTCGACATTTTGGAATGGTGTAAATGGATTCTTATGGCTTCCTGGTGAAGCGATCTTCCATTTCCTCCCAGTCGGTATCGCATGGAGTGTCGTCAAGAAGATGGGCGGCACGCAGATCCTCGGTATCGTTCTCGGTATCACGCTCGTATCGCCGCAGCTGCTCAATGCCTATGCGGTAAACGGCACATCTGCAGCAGATATCCTCGCAAATTGGTCATGGGATTTCGGATTCTTTTCCATCGACAAAATCGGATATCAAGCGCAAGTCATTCCAGCCATGCTCGCGGCATTTCTGTTTGTATATCTTGAAAGATTCTTCCGAAAGCACATTCCAGAATCCATTTCGATGATATTTGTGCCATTTTTATCTCTCGTTCCAACGATTATCGCGGCGCATGTCATCCTCGGACCTCTTGGCTGGAAGATTGGTACAGGCATCTCATTTGTCGTCAACACGGGTCTTACTTCAAGCTTCAACTGGCTCTTCGGCGCACTATTTGGCGCATTGTATGCACCACTCGTCATCACAGGTCTCCATCACACAACGCTCGCAATCGACGCCCAATTAATCGCGGATTTCGGTTCCACAAATCTATGGCCGATGATTTGTCTCTCCAATATCGCCCAAGGTGCTGCAGTTCTCGCAATCGTCATCGCTCACAAAGGCGACAAACGCGAAGAGTCCGTATCTGTGCCATCCGTCATCTCAGCATGGCTCGGCGTCACCGAACCGGCAATGTTCGGTATCAACCTAAAGTACATGTTCCCATTCATCGCTGCAATGTGCGGCTCCGGCATTGCAGGATTGCTCACAACACTCATGGGCGTGCGTGCAAATGCCATCGGTGTCGGCGGTCTACCAGGCATCCTCGCCATTCGTGGACAGGATTATGGCAAATTCGCACTCTGTATGCTCATCGCAATTGTCGTTCCAATCATACTCACCTTGCTCTTTAGACGCATTGGGTTATTTAACAAAATTGACAAAATTGGAGAAAAGTTACCGATTTTCGACGATGGCAAAGTAGCGATAAGTGCCTACGAAAATGTCGCAATTGAAGGTAATTCAAATAATGTAGCAACAACCGAAGTATGTGAGCCCATCATTACGGACATTTGCGCACCACTTACTGGCACATTAAGACCACTGGGCGCGGCGAAAGATCCCGCATTTGCAGAGGGTATTATGGGTAAAGGTGTTGTCATTGAACCGAGTGTTGGCAAGCTTTACGCACCATTTGACGGTGAAGTTGCAATGCTTTTTCCGACGCTTCATGCCATCGGACTGCTGAGCAACACAGGCGTTGAGACGCTCATCCATATCGGGATTGACACCGTGCAGCTCGACGGAAAGAATTTCTCGTCAAGTCTTGTGCAAGGTGATAAAATCAAGAAAGGCGATCTGCTCATCGAATTCGATATTGACGCGATTAAAAAGGCTGGTTACGAGATTGGCACACCAATTATAATCACAAATTCAGGCGATTATAATAATGTGGATACATCGGCTGCAAAGGCTGAAGGATCGGCTATCAAGGCTGGCGAATTGATTATTACTACTCGATAATTGGTGATTGATAATTGATGATTGTTGCAATTCAATCATCAATTATTACGACTCGAGGCAAACGTCTACGAGCCTCAGTACGATTAAAAAGGCTGAATATGAGATTGGTATACAGATATTATCATCACAAATTCAGGCGATTATGACACATGCCCCTTATAATTCCGCAGGCACACCGCAATATATCATGCTTACATGCAGTAGATATCAACATATTGCGATATGTCTGCGGATACATATGATATACCTTCATACGCACTGTGGCTGCCGAAAAAGTCAATTTTTCGCAAATTTTGGATTTAGAAATCGCTTAAGCGCGCGTTTCTATTTTTAGAAAAAAAAATACTAAATTTGATCTTTTTCAGCAACCGTTCATGCCCACTGAAGATTTTCGAAAATCACCTAGATAAGAATAATAGAATTTCAAATATACGGAGAGATTACAAAATGAGTTTCAAAGACAAAGTCATATATCAGATATATCCGAAGTCGTTTCTCGATACAAATGGCGATGGTGTGGGTGATTTCGAGGGAATCATACGCAAGCTCCCATATCTGAGAGAGCTTGGAATCAACATGATTTGGCTGAATCCATTTTATCCATCGCCGCAAAATGACAATGGATATGATATCAAGGACTACTGCGCAATCGATAAGACTTTCGGAACAATGGCAGACTTTGAAAGATTGGTAGAAACAGCCAAAGAGCATGAGATTGAACTCATGCTTGATATGGTGCTCAACCATGTATCGACCGAACATATCTGGTTCCAAAAGGCGCTTGCTGGCGATAAAAAATATGAAGATTATTTCATCTTGCGCGATACGCCAACAGACTGGGTGAGCAAATTTGGCGGCAATGCGTGGGCGCCATTTGGCAATACAGGAAGATATTACCTGAGACTTTTTGATGTCACACAGGCGGATTTAAACTGGCGCAATCCTGATGTACGTGCAGAATTAGAAGATGTTCTCCTATTCTGGATGGGCAAAGGCGTCAAAGGTTTTCGCTTCGATGTCATCAATCTAATTGGAAAAGACGAAGTGCTTCACGATAATCCAGTCAACGATGGCAAACCCGAATATACGGATAAGCCAATTACGCATGAATACCTACGCAATCTAAATCACGCGACATTTGGACAGGATTCCGAGATTGTCACAGTCGGCGAGATGAGCTCGACAACCATTGAAAATTGCGTATTGTATACAGAGCCAAGCCGCGATGAACTTTCGATGACCTTTAATTTCCACCACCTAAAAGTGGATTATCTCGATGGGCAGAAATGGTCACTCGTCGATTTTGATTTTGAGAAACTCCGCGACCTCTTTCACACATGGGGCACTGGTATGAGTGAAGGAGGCGGCTGGAATGCGCTATTTTGGAACAATCACGACCAACCTCGCGCATTGAATCGATTTATTGATTTGCAGGCAGGCGCTTGTGCTGATGATTTTGGCAGTAATTTAAAAAGTTCCAAGCTTGTCGATAATCACGCCATAGATTTGGAAAATTCTAACAGCAATAACAACAACAACGACCATTTGAAAAATGCAGCAAAAATCAACAGGCAACACCGCGATGTTACAATTGTAGACAATCATAACAATCGAGATTCCATCACAAATGGAGCTGAACTCAACAAGAACAATTGCGATAACGCCTCATACAAAGTTGATACCAATACCACCGCCAATCATAATAGTTACAACGAAAAACTTAGAATCGCTGGTGCGAAAATGCTTGCAACTGCAATCCACCTCAGTCGCGGCACGCCCTACATCTATATGGGCGAAGAAATCGGCATGCTCGATCCAGACTATGAATCGATGGGCGATTACGTCGACGTTGAAAGCGTCAATGCATATGATATGCTGCTAAAATCTGGACTTTCTGAGGCTGAGGCATTTACAATTATCCGTGCAAAATCGCGCGACAATGCTAGAATTCCAATGCAATGGGATGACAGCGTCAATGCTGGTTTTACAACTGGCACGCCGTGGCTACATGCGGGCGCAAGCTATCAAGAAATCAATGTCAAAAACGAGCTTGCAAATGGTAGCATTTTCAAATATTACCAAAGGCTGATTGCCCTTCGTAAGACATTTTCCATCATCAGCGAGGGCGACTATGAGCCATACGCCGCGAATCATAAGCAAGTCTATGCATATATTCGCAAGTTTGGCATCCGCGAACTTCTTGTGCTGAACAATTTCTTCGCTCAAGAAACGCAGATTGACATTCCAGACAGATTCCAAGGTGGTGAAATCTTAATTGACAATTATTGGGGTGCAAATGTCGGCAGAACAGCAACCGCGAATATCGATGCAAATGCAAACGTGAACGCCGATGCAAATACGAATACCGATGAGGAGGCTGCCCTCACAACAGTTCAAGCAAAGAAACACGGCAATGGTATGCTATATTTACAACCATATCAGAGTCTGGCGATTCTTATATAGTGCAAATATAGAGACATAATTCATACAAATTCGAAATTAAAATCAATGTCAGGGTTTCCCGCTACCGCATGTCTCGTGGTGTTGCAAACAGATTTACCACTGTATATCAACATAGATGTTTTGTTGATATACTATCTGACAATATAAGCTGCCAGAGGAGTAGATTTTCGTCCCGAAAATCAATTCAAGCTTGATTTAGCATAATAAAAATACCGCATGATACAAATTTTACGAATTTTATCATGCGGTATTTTTATTGCCACTCGCTCAACTTATTCGTTTTATTGTCGAAAACATTAACAAATTGAAACGAGATGTCGATTGGTGGCATTAAATAGGCTCAAAATAGCTTGATTGGCATAAATTTTGTCACCAAGTCAACATCTCAATCAAAATTGTGCAGTTTTTTGAGCTATGAAACTATAATTTGTGAGTACCATATATATTGGTCATTATATATTGGTCGTGTCGAAAGTTATGTTTTTTTAGATGCGCAGAGCATTATTGATGCAAGCCGCAATGCCCACCATCTAAAATCGGATGAATCAGTAACGCTCGGTCTTCAAATTCAGAAACCTATGAAAAAATCAGGATCTCTTCTTTACGCGATTTTCCGTAAAAAAACAGGCATTTTTTTACGGAAAATCGCGTAAAGAAGAG
>JAISJM010000161.1 GCA_031261525.1 Eubacteriales Family XIII. Incertae Sedis bacterium | reverse complement strand
GATGATACGGTATCGCGACCAAGATAATCAACACAATGAAGATTGCGCAGATTAGCAGATTCGCGGTAGCCCTTCACCGTATAGCACATCGATGATGCGTTTGCCACCGATCTTCGTCTTTGCGTAGACTTTATGTGCAGCGACTGGCGATGCGTTCTGAGAATCTGACGACGAAGAAGAATCTGCTATAATCGGAGAACTTGGGTGCAGCAATGGTGGCGCACTTTCTACGACCGTCGCAATCATTCGCGCGTCTTTGCCGTGCGGTGTTGCCTGAATTGCGGCCAATGCCGCCTCGGATTCCGCTTCACTGACAACAACAATCATCTTGCCTTCATTGCCCATATACAGAGGATCGAGACCCATGATGCCGCAAAATGCGCGTACTTCGTCATCAACGGGTAGCGATTTCTCATCGACTTCGATGTTCACCTTCGATGAACCTGCCAATTCATTGAGTACAGTTGCTAACCCACCTCTTGTCACATCGCGCATGGCGTGTGGGTGGATTCCCGATAACTTTAACGAATCCGTGATATCTTTCAGCACCGCGCAATCGCTTTTTATGTCATTTATGGTTCCCATACGTGCAGACAAGATACATGCATGATGATCGCCTAAATTACCAGATACGATGATTTTGTCACCCGCTTTCAGCCCATCCGCTTGAGGTGGTTTCGCTGTATATGCGTACGCCCATGCAGTAGGATCACCGAGATTTTCCATCTCGATAATGGGCATTTCAAGTATACCAACACACGTCGTATTGATAATCAGCCCAGGGCTGTCATCGCCCGCGTGCTCAATAACCTTTGTATCACCAGCGACAATAAACACGTCCGCTTCTTTTGCTGCAGCAGCCATTGATACGATGATTCGTTCCAGTACCTCGAAATCAAGCCCTGTCTCAAGAATTGCAGCGCATGTGATGTATTTTGGTGTTGCACCCATCATAAGCACATCATTGACACTACCACAGACTGCGAGTTTGCCGATATCGCCACCTTTAAATTCAATCGGACGTACAACGAAACTGTCTGTGCTGACGACAATCTTGCTTTGATTTGGAATCTCGAGCACGGCCGCATCTTCCATCTTATCCAAAATCTTATTATGAAAATGTGGCGCAAGAATCTTTGTCATAAGCTCGTGCGAGTCCTTCCCCCCACTGCCATGCGCCATTGTAATTTTTTCTGAAGACATAGTTACCTCGTTTCCTATCGATTCATCTCAAGCGGTCAAAAGTTTCTAGAATTTATAGCTATTCTTTTCATGTACCAATTTGACTTTATCTGCAAGTCAAAATCCTCGTTCATTCAAAGTCATCGATTGCGATACCAAATTCCACAAGCACCCTCACTTGAAACCATGCACGGCCCATACGGATTGAATGGCGTGCATTTTACCGCATACATCGAACATTCATCTGGATTCTTACGTCCAGTAATCACGTCTGCACATGCACAACCCACGGGAAGCGCTTTGTCATGGATGATTGCGCGACTACCAACATCATACCGCGCATATTCTTCTTTGAGAAAATATCCCGTATTTGGTAAATTACCCAAACCGCGCCAGATGGCATTGTCTCTCGTGAAGTATTTGTCTACGATATGCTGAGCTCTGAGGTTGCCTTGATTGCTCACTGCTTCACTGTATACGTTGCGTAAAAGTTCTGCGGACGCTACCGAAGTTACAGGATTTCGAGTTTTTTCCACAGCCAGCACAATTTCATAGATTGCACTCAAGATATGTTCCGGCTCAAACCCGCCAATTACTAAAGGTTTCCTATATTGCTCTGCAAGCGGGGCAAATGCCGCAACACCCGTAATCACAGCAACATGACCTGGACACAAAAAAGCGTCGATTGCGGGTTCATTTTCGAGCACCCATTCGATAGCAGGAATCGATTCTTTGAGCGCTGTCAATAGTTTGACATTTGCGAGCCCGAGGTCTATGACTTCATCCAGCAATAATGCGTAGCTTGGTGCTGTCGTCTCAAAACCGACCGCCGCCACGATAAAGGTCTTTTCAGGCTCAGCTTTCGCCAATTCAATCGCTTCGAATGGACTGTAGATCATGCGAACATTTGCGCCATCAGAAATAGCTTTCGACAGACTTGATTCCTCTCCTGGGACTTTCAACATATCACCAAAGCTGAGCAGCACGGTATCGGGCGTCTTCGCCCACTTGATACACGCGTCAATATATGAAGTTGGTGTGACACAAACGGGACAGCCGGGACCCGAAATCAAGCGAATTTTATCGCTTAAAATGTCACGAATGCCACTTTTGAATATCCCCGCAGTGTGCGTACCACAGACCTCCATAATTTTGATTTCTGGACCATGATAATCGCTCAGAAATTCTGCCATTTGCTCGATCGGTGTGCCGTGTATCGTGTTATCAATTTTGTCAATTTCAATAGTATTATCTGGCTCGTATTCATCATCAATATTGACGGTTCTATCAATCTCGTCAGTTTTATCTGGCTCGTATTCATCATCAATATTGACGGTGCTATCAATCTCGTCAGTTTTATCTGGCTCGTATTCATCATCAGCATTGACAGTTCTGCCAACACGAGCAGTTTTATTTATCTCGCCAATCGTACTCATCATTGCTCCATTTTCATAATCTGTATCGTGTCTGTTTTATTATAATCCATAACTAGCCGCTGCCTC